>CAZWMB010000023.1:0-22933 GCA_964634635.1 uncultured Lachnospiraceae bacterium | reverse complement strand
GGTTCCGTTAATGTTTTCGTGGACAAGAGTGATTATACTTGCAATTCTGCTTATGCTGCTGTATATGATAAGACCCGGCTCGGCGCTGTATAAGATAAAAACCGACCTTCACAGACCGAAACAGCTCGTCGCCGCGGTACTGCTGCTTGCCGTACAGTCAGCGTCCGTAGGGTATATGACGACATGGAGCATGAACCGTATCGATAAACAAAAAGATCAATATTACAACTTGGTTGACGCTTTTAAGGATGGGCGTTTGGATATAAGAGATCCGGGGCCTTCGGAAGAGCTGAAAAATATGAAAGACCCTTACGACGCGGGTGAAAGAGAACGCTTAAATGTGAAATACAGAGAGGAGTACGCGTATTACAACGGGAAATATTACATATATCCGGGAGTTGTGCCTGTGCTTACAATGTATCTGCCGTATAATCTTGTAACAGGGAAAAATTTACCTAATCATGCGGCGGCGCTTATCGCATGCATTTTAATGCTTACAGGAGCAATGCTCTTGCTGTGGGAAATTATAAAGAAATGGTTTAAAAATACGCCGTTTGTTCTGTATTTGCTGCTTTGCACGATATTTCCTGCAGGAGCGGGCGTGTCGTATTTAATCGTTAATCCGAGTCTGTATGTGATTTCTATATCACAGGGAGCGGCGTTCGGAATGATAGGAATAGCGCTGTGGCTGTCATCAAAAACCGAAATAATATATAAAAATGAAACGGGAACGGAAGATAAAATTATAACTTGGAGAATAGCGCTCGGCTCCTTGTGTATAGCTCTTATCGCGGGTTGCCGCCCGCAGCTGGTGGTTGTTATAGCTTTTGGAGTCATGTTGTTTTGGAACGATATATTCAAAAAACGGAAACTGTTTTCAAAAACAAGCATACCTCAGACGCTCGCGTTGTGCGCGCCGTTTATAGCCGTGGCCGCGGGAATTATGTGGTATAATTACGCGAGATTTGACTCGCCGTTTAACTTTGGATACAATTATATATTGGAAACCAATGATGCAGTACAGAGAAAATTTATATCCAATAATATAGGACTGGGATATTTTTCTTATTTATTTCAGCCGACGCAAATCACCGGTACTTTTCCGTTTCTCACTGTATTTGAAGAAGAGTTCACTTATTTATGGTATGAAAACTATGAGTATATGATTGGAGGCGTGTTGTTTCTATATCCGATATTATCGTTCGGAATTTACGGAATGTTTAAAAAGAAACTGTTTAATGATAAACAAGCGTACAGAATGATATATTTTTCTATAATTTCGGCGCTTATTATAATATTTGCAGACACATATAAAGCGGGAACTCTTGCGAGATGTATTCTTGATTTTTCATGGCTTATAATGCTTGCGGCGTCGATTACCGTAATGATATGCTATGACAGGCTGGACGGAAATATACGGTGCAGAGGCAAATTCATGTATGTAGCGCTTGCCGCTTCATGCCTGACCTTGGCTGTATCCTTCTTAAGCATTTTTGCGTATGGAGAAATTTACTTGACATTATCAAATCCTGCGTTATATTATAAAGTACGGCAGTTGATTGCGTTCTGGAATTGAGTGGTTTTTTGAATTAAACGGAGGTAAAAATGGAGTTTATAAGCATAGTGGTACCCTGCTATAACGAGGAGAGAGCGTTACCGCGTTTCTATGATGAAATAGTGCGGACGGAAAAACAGATGCAGGAAGGCAGAGAGCTTGAATTTGAGCTTGTATTCATTGACGACGGCTCCTCGGACGGCACTCTTGATTATCTGAAATCACTGAAAGAGAAGGATGGACGGGTAGGATATATTTCCTTTTCGAGAAATTTTGGTAAAGAGGCGGCGATTTACGCGGGACTTGAGAAGTCGTCGGGCGACTATATAGCGGTAATGGACGCCGACCTTCAGGATCCGCCGGAGCTGCTGGAGGACATGTATAACGCTATAACCGCCGAGGGGTGCGACTGCGCCGCCGCCAGACGCACAAACCGAAGAGGAGAACCGCCGATACGTTCTTTTTTCGCGAAAAACTTTTACAAACTCATAAAAAAAATATCCAATACAGAAATTGCGGACGGCGCGCGTGATTACCGGCTTATGAAAAGATGCGTTGTCAACGCTATACTTTCAATGAAGGAGTATAACCGATTTTCAAAGGGTATTTTCGGTTGGGTAGGCTTTAATACGAAATGGATCGAGTACGAAAACACGGAACGTATAGCCGGCAGCACAAAATGGTCCTTTTATAAGCTGCTGCTATACTCCATTGACGGAATACTCGCCTTTTCCACCATGCCGCTGTCAATAGCGGCGCTGGTCGGAATTTTGTTTTGTTTCGCGGCGTTTGTGATGATACTTGTGATTATCGCGAAAACACTTCTCTGGGGCGACCCCGTTGCGGGATATCCGTCGACGCTGTGCGTCATGTTCCTGATTGCGGGAGTACAGATGTTTTCGATAGGAATTGTAGGACAGTATATAGCGAAGATGTATATGGAAATAAAAAACCGTCCCAAATATATCGTTAAAGAGGAGGGCTGAGCTTGAAACCGGATGTCAGGAAACCAAAGCGCATCCGCGGGATTGAGCTTGACGGAAAATGGCTGTATTTATTGTCCGCGCTGCTGCCTTTCCTTTGCATGCTTAATGTATACGCCGTGTTTGGAGTGTTCCCGTTTGGCGACAGGACGGCTCTGGTTATGGACCTTAACGGTCAGTACGCGGACTTTATGATGTACTGGCGGCGCGTACTTCTCGGAGACGACAGCCTGTTTTATTCCTTCGCAAAGGAAATGGGCGGTAATGCGTACGGTTTATCGGCGTACTATCTTTTCAGTCCGTTTAATCTTATAATGCTGTTATTTCCGATGAAAGCAATGCCCGAGGGAATAGCGCTTATAACAATGCTTAAAATAGCGGCAAGCGGACTGACATTTTCGATATTTTTAAAGCGTACCTTTAACAGAAACGGCATAGGTACGGTAATTTTTTCATGCGCGTACGCGCTTGCGACATATTCTATGCACTATTCCATGTGTATAATGTGGCTCGACGGAGTAATATGGCTGCCGCTTGTACTTCTGGGCGCGGAGCAAATACTGAACGGACGCTCGCCGCTGCTCATGCTCATATCGTATACGGCGGCGATGCTTTCAAATTATTACACGGCGTATATGATTACAATTTTTTCCGCGATATACTTTTTTTACCGTTACGCGGTTGCCGAGGGAGAAAAAAACATAAAGGATTTTGCCGCAAAACTGTTTAGAATATTCTGCTGCGCGCTGCTTGGCGCGTTGCTGTCAGCCATAGTACTGCTGCCGTCTTTTCTGGATATATCCTTGGGTAAGCTTGCCGGCGGCAGCTACGAGGCGCCGGGATTTCTGAACGTGGGTATAACAACTATCCTGCGTAGGCTTTTTATCGGTCAGTACGACACCATAACCAACAGCGGAAATCCGAATATATTTTGCGGCGCGCTTTGCGGACTGACGACCGCCTTGTACTTTTTTAATCCCAAAATCAAGCTTAGAAATAAAATCGCGGCGTTGTGTGTTTACGCGTTTTTGACAGCGAGTTTCTTTATAAAAAAGCTTGATATGGCTTGGCATATTTTTCAGTATCCGGCATGGTATCCGTACAGATACGCGTTCGTATTCAATTTTTTCTCCGCAATGATTGCCTTTACGGGCTTTGAACGGCTTGACAGTATCGACACTCAAAGCGCGGCGGCGGGAGCCTGCGTATATATCGCGCTGCTGTCAGCGGTGATAATATTCGGCGCGGATATACTGACAAACAAACCTCTCGCGCTGCTTACTATAATTATGGCGCTCGTGTACACCGCGGTGATTTTGCTTATAAAACGCGGTCCTGAGAGAGGTAGGCAGTATTGTATTGTTCTTGCCCTAATAACCTGCGCCGAGCTTACGGTAAACGGCTATTATACAATAAACGGACTCAACGGCGAGTACAGCTATAAATCAAGAAGGGAATATTCCGACAGCGTGTCCGTTATTTCCGACGCGCTTTCCTTTGTAAAGGACGGCGACGACGGCTTTTATCGTACCGAAAAAACAATATCCAGAACCGATAATGACAGTATGAGCTTTGGCTATAACGGAATGACGCATTACAGCTCGACCTATAACAACAATGTTGTGAGCTTTAATAAAAAAATGGGAATGTTGCAGGAGTATGTGCTGATACGCTATCTCGGCTCCACCATATTGACGGACAGTATGCTCGGCGTTAAATATGTTATTGCCGACAGCGGTATAAACGACGAGTACGAGATTCAGGCGGAAAGTGGCGACTATACTGTTTATAAAAATCAGTACGCCCTGCCGATAGGCTTTGCCGCTGACAATACAGCCCTGTCAGAGCCGGATTACAACAATAATTTCATGGAAAATCAGAATAAGCTTGTGTCGGCGCTAACGGGTGACGGCGCGGCGTATAAGGTATGCGACGGAGCGGACGGTTTAGCTGAGTTTACGGCGCCGTCGGACGGAATATATTATGCGGAGATGAATAAAAAGTACGATCAGGACATAGAGCTTGAGGTAAACGGCAAGAGGATGGCATACCCCTATGATGACAGCGGGAAAATAATTTTTTGCGTCGGTAAGTACAAGCGGGACGACAGCGTCAAGATATTGCTGGCGGATAAACAGGTTACAATGAGGATATACGGAGTTGACACAAACGTTCTCAAAAAGCTGTGCGAGAAAAAGCAGACGGACGGGGCGTATCGAATAAGTAAGCATAGCAATACAAGAATTGACGGTGAAATTAACCTTGCGGACGATGAGATATTATTTACAACCATTCCGTATGAGAAGGGCTGGAGTGCGTACGTGGACGGCGAGAAGGTACAAACCGAATGTGCTCAGGGAGTGTTCCTCGCCGTAGACGCCGGCGCGGGAGAACACACGGTGACACTGAGATATCGGACGCCGGGCTTTGCGGCGGCCGCGTCGGTATCAATAGCCGCCATACCTTTATCCGCGGTGTTTATTCTGCTTGAAAGAAGGCGGCGCAAAAAATGACTCAATAAAAAGCTTGCTTCGCAACCGCGCCGCGCTTTTTGCAATAAGCAAAATTACCCGCGCCGCGGGCAATTTTCCGTAAGATAAAAGTATTAAAAAGCCGCGTATCGGCGGAAATAAAAACCGCCGCGTTATCCGAACAGGCTCATAACTTGCCCGACGAGCAATCCGCCGCCGGTGCCTATGACGTATCCGAGCAAGGCCATAAGCACGCCGATAGGCACAAGCGCGCCGCTGTAAGTACCCGCGAGTACCGGAGCGGTCGCCGTACCGCCGATATTTGCGAGCGAGGCGATTGAACAGGTAAATATGTCCAAGCGCATCACCTTAGCGACAGCAAGCATAATCAGTCCATGTATAACAAGTATAATCAGACCGGCGACAATCCATACCGGAGCGTCGATAAGCGCGGACAGGCTGGCGCGCGAGGCTATAAGCGCGACAACAGTGTAGAGCAGCACGTTTGACATTTCCGATACTCCTCCCAGGCTGCCGAAGGGCGTGACGGCTAAGAGTATGCCGAGCGCTGTGATTATGAGTACGGTCCAGGTTGCTTTATCAAACGCGGTAGCCACGGATGCGACAGCCGTCCCTAACATTTGCGAGAGCGACGATACCACAAACGCGCTGCCCAGTACCAGTATTAGGCTTTGAAAGGTAATTGGCGAGGATTTAAGCTCGGCTTCTTTTTGCAGTCTTTTACCCATCTCGTCAATCAGCTTTGTGTCCGATCTCGTCCACTTGTTGAATTTACCCGCCATGCCCGCTGCCCACAGCAGAAGCATGACCCAGAGCGACGCGCATATTGAGTCTATAACCAGTGGAAACGCCATCTGTTCCTCGCTGACGTCCAGCGCCGCCTGAATGGCAAGCATGTTGCCTCCTCCACCCATCCAGCTGCCGCAAAGCGCGGCGAGCGGCGCCCATGTTCCCTCTCCCAGGGCGTTATGCATAATAGCGTAAGAAATGACAAAACCGAGTCCGATTGAAATTGACGCGGAGAAGAAACCTATGAGCATACGCGGACCGAGCTTTATAATCTTACGTATATCACACCGCAGCAGCATGAGAAAAATCATAGCGTACAAAATATGGTTTTTAATCCCCGAATAGGTTGAAGCAGTGGCGTCCAAATCCCATATTTTAAGCGTCGAGGCGAGCATACCGCCGATATACAAAAGTACAATGGGCGGGGCGAAGGTAAAAATTCTCTCCCACACCTTTCCTTTTAAAAGCTTGGGTAAATTCAGCAACAGCGCCGCAAACAGAACCAGTACCGAAAAATATAAAAATCCGTCCTTAATCATACTAATAAACCCCTTTCATTTGTGTTATTATAATAGTGTGTAAGCTTGCGGAAAAATTATAATTATGATATTATATGTTTTGTAAAAATTAAGTAAAAAAAACAGGAAAGTGATACCAAAATGAAAAAGGTAAATTGTGAAAAAGTATTTTTTTATTTTAATGAGCTGTCGCGCATACCCCGCGGATCGGGCAATACAAGCGCTGTCAGCGATTACTGCGCGCGTTTCGCGCGGGAGCGCGGACTTGAGGTAATACGGGATGAATACGGAAATGTCATTATAAAAAAAGACGCTTCTTTGGGCTATGAAAACGCGCCTGTGACAATATTGCAGGGACACCTTGATATGGTATGTATAGCCGAGGAAGGCAGAGAGGCGGACTTTGAGAAGGAACCGATATCCGTCATAACGGACGGCGGTTTCCTGACGGCTGACGGTACGACGCTGGGCGCGGACAACGGTATAGCCGTCGCGATGATTCTGACAATACTTGACAGCTCGGATTTGCCTCACCCTCCGTTGGAGGCCGTACTGACGACGGACGAGGAGGTAGGGCTGATCGGAGCCTCAAATCTGGACGTTTCGGCGCTTAGAGGCAGACGGTTAATCAACATGGACTCCGAGGAGGAAGGAGTAATAACCGTAAGCTGCGCCGGAGGACTGCGCGCGCTTGCGCGTCTGTCGCTTACGCGCGGCAGCTTTGACGGAGACTGCGTGAAAATTTCAGTAACCGGACTTCGCGGGGGACACTCAGGTATTGATATCAATCGCGGACGCGCTAACGCGAATAAGCTTATCGCCGCTATATTAAAGGCTCTGAGTGAAAAATACGATATTCGCCTTGCCGATATTTCCGGAGGACTGCGCGACAACGCTATACCTGCGCAGGCGTCGGCAATCGTGAGCATAAAGGGCGGGGATATTCATTCGGTTATAGAAGAGGAAACAGAACGTATAAAGGAGCGGTATGCAGACACGGAGGACGGCGTGAGGATAGAATTAGAGGCGGCGGAGCCATGTGAGACATTTGACAAACACTCAACAGACGCGGCGGTGTCGCTCATTTATGAAAGCCCGGACGGAGTTACGGCAATGAGCAAAGACATTACCGGACCGGTACAGACCTCTTTAAACTTAGGAACGGTACGCGTTTGCGACGGCGCGCTTGAAGCGGCGTATTCACTCAGAAGCTCGGTAAACAGCGAGAAAGCGGAGCTGTGCGGCAGACTTTTCCGTATCGCGGAAAAGTACGGGGGTAGCGTAAGCACAAGCGGCGAGTACGGCGCGTGGGAATACCGCTCTGTCTCGCCGCTGCGAGAGCTGGCAACGGAGGTCTTTGCAGATATGTACGGTAAGGAGCCTGAAACAGCGGCGATACACGCGGGGCTTGAATGTGGTATATTCGCCGATAAAATAGAGGGACTGGACGCTATATCCATAGGACCGGAAATACTTGACGTTCATACCCCCGACGAGCGCCTGGACATAGCCTCGGCGAAACGGGTGTACGCGTATATTCTTGAAATACTTAAAAGAACAAAATAGCGATTGAAACGGCGCCGCGGTAAGCCTTGTAGGCAGCGTTGATGATTATGTCATACAGTGATAAGCGGAAACAACGGAATGAGAACGGATATCCCGAGCGTTCAGATTTACGTTGGGGATAAAGACTATGTAACGGACTGCTTTGACATAAATAATCCGTGTATGTCTGGCGGCGTACCGGACAGAGCGCGATACCGCTATAATATAAATAATAAATAAAAGCAAAAGAGCCGGCGCGTACACGCGCCGGCCGGTGTTTTTTACGCGGCTTTTCTCATAAGCCTTTCCGCCTCGACAGCCTTTTCTATTACTCTGCTGTCGGTAAGCTCCAGACTTGCCGAAGCAAGAAATTTGTCGAAGTCCTCACGTATTTTTTCTACGGTATTTTTTGCCATGAAAATCATCCTTTCCGCATTTTTCGCCCGAAAGAATTATTTTACTACCCTTTACCTTGTATGTATTTTACATTATTTGGAAAAAAATGTCAATATATAGTGTCATAAAAAAGCGAACTTTCGTAGGACAGGAAAATGTAAAAAATGACACAATAATTTATTTATTTTTAATTTTCGACCGCTTGACAGAAAGAAAGACAAAAACCGACACGGACGCGATAATCAGCAGCGCCGACACGAGCTGCGATATTCCGAACACATCGGGAATGATGTACAGTATGTAAGACGGATTGCGCATACCCTCCAAAAACAGTCTGCCGAGAGAGTACCAAAAAATATAAAAGCAGAATACCTGACCGTCGGCTTTTTTTCTGTCGCGGTATATCAATATAAGAAACAGACCGAGTAAATTCCAAACCGCCTCATACAAAAACAGCGGATGCACCGGCGCCGCGCCGTTTATCGACATGCCGAGCGGACTGTCGGTTTCGCGTCCGTATACCTCGGCGTTTACAAAATTGCCGAAACGGCCTATCGCCTGACCTATAAAAAGTCCCGGCGCGCACACGTCAAATACAGCCGGAGCGCTGAGCTTTTTAATGCGGCAGTATATAACGGTGGATATTCCCGCGCCAATCAAACCGCCATAAATAGCGATACCGCCGTTCCAGATTTTAAACATGTCCCATACGCTGCTGAACTCGTCAAGAGAGAAAAGCACATAATATATTCTCGCGCCGATAATTCCGGCGATAAGCCCGATAAGCGCGACATCCCATACGCAGTCCTTGCTCACGCTTCTTTTTTCGCAGGTATGCCGGACAAACAGCAGTCCAGTCAGAAATCCGGCGAGAATTATAAGCGCGTACCAGTATATTGGCTTTGAGCCTATGAAGATAGCAACAGGGTCAATATTCAGTGAAATATTTAATTTTGGGAATGAAATTGTGTTCATTATGTAAAACCTCCAAAAATATAATAACTTCTTTGTAATTATTTTGTAATATAAACGCAAAGAATTTTTAAATTACCTATTCACAAATTGAAATATTTGTGATATAATAGTAACAACCACAATATATAGTAGGCGTATTTAACAACCCGCAACAATATATGTGAAAGGCAGACGGCGCGTTTTTGTAAATTATACCCCATTTTGCTGAAAATTACAAGTCTGACGGGCAAAAATGGGAAAATTTAAGACCGAACTGCAAAAAATTATAAAAAACCTATTGCGTTTTTCAAAGATTTAGAGTAAAATGGAGTGGAAGGGAGCAAATGGGAATAAATTGGATGAGATTTGTTTCAAAAAATAGCTCCCGCTCATAAATCTTGGAAAAGGCAGGCGACATGATATGGTAAATTTTGTTGACGAGTATTCTCGCCAGCTTGACGAGCGCGGACGAATAGTTCTGCCCTCGAAAATCAGGGATAAAATGTCCGACGCCGTATATGTCACAAGGTCGGTATCAGACAAATGTCTGTATCTTTACACACAGGAGGAATGGGACAAGATTTCAGCAAAGGTGGCTGAGCTGCCGACGACAACCGATAAAAAGGCCGCGGCGTTTGCGCGTACATTTTTTGGCAAGGCTACCTGCGCCGTTATAGATAAGCAGGGCAGAGTACCGATAGCCAAGCGTCTGGCAGACTACGCGGGACTTGAGCGCGATGTTGTACTCGTCGGCGCGAACACAAGACTGGAGCTTTGGGACAGCGCCGAATGGGAAATATATCAGTCGAGCGTCGGTTTATACGGCGACGTCATGCTTGACGGCTTAAAGGAATACGGTATCAGGATTTAAAGAAAGGAACAGAAATGGCATTTAAGCATATTCCGGTTCTTTTTGAGGAGAGTATATCGGCGATTAGGCCTCATGACGGCGGAATTTATGTTGACGGAACGCTTGGCGGAGGCGGACACGCTTACGGAATACTTTCGCGCTGCGCGGGCTGCAGGCTGATAGGTATTGACCGCGACAGCGAGGCCATAGCCGCGGCGTCGGAGCGGCTTAGGGGGTTTGGAGAGCGTTTCACCGCGGTACACGGCAATTTCAGCGAGATTGTAAGTATTCTGGATAATCTCGGAATTGACAAAATAAGCGGCGCTTTGCTTGACCTTGGAGTCAGCTCCTACCAGCTTGACAACGCCGAAAGGGGCTTTTCCTATATGCGGGACGCGGTTCTTGATATGCGTATGGACAACAAAACGGGTAAAAGCGCGTATGACGTTGTCAATTCGTACACTGCGGAGGAGCTTACGCGTATATTCTATGAATACGGCGAGGAGAAATGGTCGAAACGTATTGCGGAATTTATAGTGCGCGTGCGGAGCGAGGGCGGAATAAGAACCACGCTGGAGCTTGCGGACGTCATAAAGGCGGCGGTACCGAAGGGCGCGCGCGCCGAAGGCGGACATCCCGCGAAACGCGTGTTTCAGGCTATACGCATAGAAGTAAACAACGAGCTTGGAATACTGGAAGGAGCCGTAAAGGATTTTGTGTCCGGACTTGAAACCGGAGGCAGACTCGCTGTCATAACCTTTCATTCGCTGGAGGACAGAATTGTAAAAAACACCTTGCGCGAACTGGAAAAGGGCTGCGTATGCCCAAAGGAGTTTCCGGTATGCGTGTGCGGAAAAAGTCCGGAAGTCAGAGTAATCACAAAAAAACCGATATTACCTCATAAGAAAGAAACGCGGGAAAATCCGCGTTCTAAAAGCGCCAAGCTGAGAGCGGCGGAAAAAGTGTAAGGAGAGATTAGCTGTGGAATATGGAAATTTGGCATATAAGCAGCCGCGGCAGTATGAACAGCCGGTAATAAGACATAAAAGACCGAATAATAATGTAATAGCCAAAAGGAATCGTGAACAAATGCTTATAAGGAGTAAAAATCTTCGCAGAATAGGCGCGGTAATGCTGATTGCGCTGTCGGCCGGATTTATGATTTCTAAATTTGTAGCTGTAAAAGAGGTAAAGCAGGAGGTTGCGTCACTTAAAAGCGAGCTTTCGGAAATGGAGGCGGTTACAAGCCAGATGGTGTTTGACCTTGAGCAGAGCGTTGACCTTTCGGAGATAGAAAAAGAAGCGACGACAAGACTCGGCATGCAAAGACCCGAAAAGTATCAGACAATCTATGTAAACGTACGTCAGGATGATATTACAGAAAAAACCGCCGGAGAGGTAGAGGGAATAGGCAACGGTATTCTTTCCGCAATCAAAGGCCTTGGAGGTTATATTGTACGCTTTTTCAGCATAGAATAAGAATAGACTGTTATAGCTTGCGGATATCGATGCAGTTGGAATACAGTGAGATTTAGAAGGAATTGATAAATCAATGAGACCGTCGTTAAGTGAAATAAGAAAAAAAACCGTAATAATGGCGCTTGTTGTAATGGCTATGCTTGCGGCTTTGGCTGTCAGGGTTGCGTACTGGCAGATACTGCGCGGCGACGAGCTTGCGTCAAAGGCGAAGGCGCAGCAGCAGGGCAGCAGCATAATAACCGCGTCGCGCGGTAAAATATATGACCGCAACGGCAAGGTACTTGCGGAAAGCGCTTCGGTTAACACGCTTATATGCAATCCGGAGGACGTTAAGGAGTACGGAGACGCGGATATTGTGTCCGCGCGTCTTGCCCCCGTTATTGATATGGAGGAGGAAAGTATA
The DNA here is from genome assembly GCA_964634635.1 of uncultured Lachnospiraceae bacterium. Classification (GTDB taxonomy): domain Bacteria; phylum Bacillota; class Clostridia; order UBA1381; family UBA1381; genus Hominilimicola. The sequence goes on along the minus strand of CAZWMB010000023.1, from coordinate 10,969 downwards.
AAGAAGCTTCTGACAAAGGAGTCCCGGTATCAGGTAATAAAAAAGCGTCTTACTACCGAGGAGGCCGACGCGGTAAAGCTGCTCATAAATTCCGATGACAGCGCCGTAGAGAATGCGTTTAAAGGCGTTTACTTTGAGGACGACTCAAAGCGTTACTACCCTTTCAATGTTGCGCCGCATATATTAGGCTTTACCGGCTACGATAACAACGGACTTCAGGGTATTGAGCTTACGTTTGACGACGAGCTTACCGGTAAAAACGGCAGCATAGAAACAAATCAGACCGCGACGGGAAACACCCTTAAGGAGCAGCAGAGCGAGGAGCTTAACCGCTCCGAAACCGGTGACGACGTGGTGCTGACCATTGACGAAACAATACAGCATTTTCTTGAAAAGCATCTTGAGGAGGCTGTTGCGGAGGATAAGCTGAAGGAGGGCGCCGCGGGTATAGTAATGAACCCAAAAACCGGTGAAATACTGGCAATGGCGACAAAGCCGGACTTTGACCTTAACAATCCCTACGATATAGAGCAGTTCCAAAAATTTGCGATAGACTTTGATTACTCCGCGTACTACGAGGACAACACGGAGGACGGTGAAGAACCGGTTATCGATACGGAAAATCTTAATGACGAGGCTATTGCCGCAATACGCAACAAGATGTGGCGTAACAAAGCGGTATCCGATACATACGAGCCCGGCTCCACATTTAAGATTATAACTGCGGCGGCGGCTCTGGAGGAGAATGTAGTGAGTCTTGACTCCACATTTTACTGTCCCGGTTATAAAATTGTAGCCGACAGAAAAATAGGCTGCGCCAGTAGCGTCGGCCACGGCGCCCAGACGTTTGTCGAGGGTGTGCGCAATTCCTGTAACCCTGTGTTTATGGAGCTTGGTGAAAGATTGGGCTACGAAAAATTTATGGAGTATTTTACAGCGTTCGGACTTACCGAAAAGACCGGTATCGAGCTTGTCGGAGAATCGTCCAGCATATATTACCACGATGCAATGAGCGAGGTAGATATAGCCACAAGCTCGTTCGGTCAGGGTTTCCAGGTGACGCCGATACAGCTTATAACGGCGGTTTCCGCAGTTATAAACGGCGGCGAGAGAATGAAACCGCAGATTGTAAAGGAGATAAGAAATTCCGACGGAGTGCTGAAAAGCTATGAGCCGGAGCTTGTAAGCCGGGTAATATCCGAGGAAACCTCGCAGACAATGCGTGAAATTTTGGAGTCGGTAGTCGCGCTGCCCACATCCACAGGCAAAAACGCTTACGTAAAGGGCTGCCGTATAGGCGGAAAAACCGGTACGTCGGAGAAGGGCAACCGCGACGAGGAAAAACGTATCGCGTCGTTTATCGGCTTTGCTCCGGCGAACGATCCGGAGATTGTATGCCTTATCATGCTTGACGAGCCGCAGGTTGACAATAAGTACGGCGGAACAATCGCCGCGCCGATTGTCGGCGAGCTTATTGAGGATATATTAAATTATCTCGGCGTGGAGAAACAGTATACCGCCGACGAGGAGCCTGATGTAAAAATCGAGGTTCCTGAAATGCGCGGCATAACACTGTCGGACGCTAAGGACTCCATAAGCGGGAGCGGACTGTATTATAAGGTTATAGGCGACGGCGACACAGTGCTAAATCAGCTGCCGCAGCCGGGAGTTATGCTCGGCGAGCAGTCAACGGTAATATTGTACACTGAGGAGTACGAGGAGATAGAGGAGGTTACCGTTCCCGACCTTGAGGGCATGACGCTTGAAAGCGCGAAATATGAGCTTGAACAGCGCGGACTGAATTTTGAGGTCGCGGGAGCGGGACACAGTGAAACAAGCGTCTCGTATGCGGTCAAACAAAGTATAGAGGCCGGCGAAACGGTAGCGCCCGCGACGGTAATAGGGGTTGAGTTCCGTCAGGTAACATCAGATTAAGACAGGGGGAGAAGTTAATGTTGGCAAGCGAGCTTTTCGGAAGTGAATGGCTTAGTGAAAATGATGATATAGAAATAACTGGCGTAGCGTACGATTCGAGAAATGTTCTTCCGGGAAACATATTCGTATGCGTGAAGGGCTTTGAAACCGACGGACATAAATTTGCCGAGTCGGCGGAGAAAAACGGCGCCGCTATAATTGTTGCGCAGGATAAAATTGACGTGTCCGTACCGGTGCGCTACGTGGATAACTCTCGCAGGGCGATAGCTGAAATAGCGTGCAGATACTACGGCGACCCCTCAAAGAAGTTTCATCTTATAGGAGTAACCGGCACAAACGGAAAAACTACAATAACATATCTTATAAAGAGTATTATTGAGGCGGCGGGTAAGCGTATAGGCGTTATAGGCACCAATCAGAATATAATAGGCGACAAGGTACTTCTGACACAGACCACAACTCCCACAACTCCCAATGCGCTTGAGCTGCAGCAGCTTTTTGACGACATGGCGGAGTGCGGCGCGGAGTACGTGGTGATGGAGGTGTCGAGCCACGCGCTGGAGCTTGACAGGGTTTACGGCTGTCGTTTTGACGTCGGAGTATTCACCAATCTGACGCGCGACCATCTTGACTTTCATAAAACGATGGAAAATTACGAGAGAGCCAAGGCTAAGCTGTTTGACATAAGCGACAAGGGCGTGGTTAACGCGGACGACGCCGCGGGACGGCGGATAGCTTCGGAAAAGGACTGCGACATACTTAGTGTAGGATTGTCGCCCGAATGTGACCTGAGAGCCGAAAATATAAGAATATCGGCGTCGGGTACGGATTTTGACGCGGTATACGGAGGTAAAACATATCCGGTACACATAGTCATTCCCGGCAAGTTCAGCGTGTATAACGCGATATGCGCTATGGGAGCCGCACTGCAGCTTGGTATTGACATGGACACTATTGTAAAGGGACTCGCGGACGCGCCCGGGGTTACCGGCCGCGTTGAGGTTGTGCCTACGGATACGGATTATACCGTCATAATAGACTACGCCCATACGCCGGACGGTCTTGAGAATATTATAAGCACGGTGAAGGAGTTTGCCGAGGGCGACGTTATAGTTCTGTTTGGCTGCGGCGGCGACAGAGATGACTCAAAGCGCGCGGTAATGGGTGAGATTGCCGGCAGATTGTCCGACTTTTCGATTATAACCTCGGATAATCCGAGAACGGAGGATCCCATCGCTATCATAAATCAGATAGAGGAGGGCATGCGACGCACAAAAGGCAGGTATACGGTAATAGCCGACAGACGCGAGGCGATAGGCTACGCGCTTGACAACGCTAAGGCGGGGGACGTGATAATCCTCGCAGGCAAAGGACAGGAAACCTATCAGATTATAGGAAGGGAAAAGCGCGACTTTGACGAGCGTGTCGAGGTTTTCAGGCATCTGAACAAATAAAAATAGCGGGGCGGGGTAAAAATGTACAGCCGCCCTTATTTTTGAGTATGGATTAAAAAGGAGAAAGCTATGCGTAAAATGACGGTAGGGGATATACTGAAAGCAACCGGCGGCGCTCTTTTGCGCGGCGACGAAAAAACCGAGATATACGGTGTGTGTACCGACTCGCGCACGGTAGAGAGAGGCGCTCTTTTTATCGCGCTTGCGGGAGAAAGCTTTGACGGACACAGCTATGTCGGAGCGGCGTTTGACAAGGGAGCCGCCGCGGCGCTTGTACATAAGGACACGGAATGTGCGGAGGGCAGTACGGTAATACTCGTTAAGGACACGAGGCTCGCGCTGGGAGATATAGCGCGGTATTACAGAAACCGGCTCGATATTATAGCCGTCGGTCTTACAGGCAGCGTCGGTAAGACCACCACAAAGGATATGATATACTCCGTTCTGTCGCAAAAGTACAGTACGTATAAGACTCAGGGAAATTTCAATAATGACATAGGGGTACCGAAAACGGTGTTCGGCATCGCGCAGGACAACGAGGCGGCGGTTATAGAAATGGGCATGAACCACGCCGGAGAGATTGAGTACCTTTCGTCAATAGTAAGACCCGATATTATGGTAATAACAAATATAGGGGAGTCGCACATAGAAAATCTCGGCTCGCGCGAGGGAATATTCAGAGCAAAAATGGAGTCGGTAAAGCTGTTCGGAAGGGATAATGTACTGATAGCGAACGGCGACGACGATTTCCTCAGAACCGTAAAGCAAACGGCGGAGTACAGGGTAGTATATTACGGAATAAAAAATCCCGAAAACGATATGTATGCGAAGGACATAGAAAATGACGGACTCGACGGAATAAGCTTTACGCTGGTATACGGCGGAAGGGAATACAAGGCGTACGTACCGGTACCGGGCGAGCACAACGTGTATAACGCGCTCGCGGCGGTCTGCGCCGGAGCTGAAGCGGGGGTGCCTGTGGAAACGGCGCTTGAGGGTCTGAAAAAATTTGAGCTTACGGAGATGCGTATGTCGGTTGAGAAAATAGGAGGCGTCACAGTTATAAACGACTGCTATAACGCCTCGCCCGACTCAATAAAGGCGGCGTTGAGAGTACTCGCCAAGGTTCAGTGCAGGCGCAGGGTGGCGATACTGGGAGATATACTTGAAATGGGCGAATTTGCCGCCGGCGCGCATTACAGACTCGGTAAGGAAACGGCACGGAACGGAGTGGATCTGCTTATAACAGCGGGAGAGAACGCAAAGCGTTTGGCGGACGGCGCGCGGGAGGCAGGCGTCGGCACGGTGATATCGCTTGATAGCACGGCTGAGGCGGCGGAGCTCGTAAGACGTGAAATCAGGGACGGCGACGCGGCGCTTATAAAGGCGTCGCGTGGAATGAGGTTTGAACAGGTGTATAACGCGGTGAAGGAAACGAATAAAAATTAACCGGAGGAAAAATGAATGGAGATTTTCAAGGGAATGATAATGTCGTCATTGCTTTCGTTTACGGTGGCTCTGGCGGTTACGCTTGCAATGGGACCCGTATTTATACCGTGGCTCAGGCATCTGAAATTCGGACAGGAAATCCGTGAGGAAGGACCTAAGTGGCACCGGAAAAAGTCAGGCACGCCGACGATGGGCGGCGTGATGTTTATACTGGGTGTGGCGGCGGCTATAATAATAACCGCGGTGTTTTTTGCGGCTAAGGGCAATTTTGGCAAAACATACGCTAAAGGTATATTGATTTTTGTAATAGCGCTTGGCTTTGGAGCGATAGGCTTTGTTGACGATTACATAAAGGTTGTAAAAAAGCGCAATCTCGGACTGACCGCGCCGCAGAAATTCATAATGCAGGTGGCGCTTTCGGCAATTTACGTTGTATTCCTGTACGCAATGGGAGATATGAACACGTCGATAAGAATACCGTTTACAAGCCGTATATGGACAATGCCGGTATGGCTGTATATACCCTTTGTTATGTTTGTGGTGGTAGGAGTCGTGAACGCCGTTAACCTAACGGACGGACTTGACGGACTCGCATCAAGCGTTACAACGGCGGTGGCTCTGTTTTTTGCCGTTGTGTCGTATATAGCGTTCGAGTCATATGGGGTGACTGTGTTTTCAATGGCGCTTGCGGGCGGACTTGTAGGTTTTTTGTTTTACAATAAATATCCCGCGAGGGTATTTATGGGCGACACTGGTTCGCTGTTTCTCGGAGGGGCGGTCGCTCTTATGGCGGTGGATTTGGGAATACCGGTATTCCTTATAATAGCGGGATTTGTATACCTTGCGGAAACAGCGTCGGTTATTATACAAACAGCCTATTTTAAATATACCAAGGGAAAATTTGGAGAGGGAAAAAGAATATTTAAAATGAGTCCGCTCCACCACCATTTTGAGATGTGCGGCTGGAGCGAGAAAAAAATTGTAGGCGTATTCACGCTGGCTACCGCGGTTTTGTGCGCGGCGGCGGGATTTGCGCTGAAATGACAAGGAGAATGGTTTATGGCGGGAACAGCATACCAAAAACGAACGTCACAACAGAATAAAAGCACAGCGCGTACTATGGTAGGCAAACCTGTCGGCAGAGCGAAGACAGTGCGCGGAGGCGGGGACGGAAACGCGCGGAACGTAAGGATTGTACGATCCGGAGATTTTGACTACACCTTTTTGTTTATAGTCATACTGCTCCTCGCGTTTGGACTTATAATGCTGCTTTCCGCGTCGGCTCCGGATGCGAATAAACTTTACGGAAATTCATACTATTTCTTTTTTAAGCAGCTTGCCTGCTCGGCGGTAGGACTTGTCGGAATGATATTTGTTTCGCGGATAAATTATAATTCTTACAGAAAGCTCGTGCCGAAAATGATGATAGTATGCGCGGCGCTGCTCGTGCTCGTGCTTATACCCGGTATCGGAGCGTCGCATAACGGTTCAAGACGCTGGCTTAACACGCCTGTCATTGAGCTGCAGCCGTCAGAATTCATGAAGCCGGTAATCGCGATGTACTTCGCGAACCTGATAGACAGGGGTAAATATAACCTGAAAAAAATCAGCGGTAATTTGCCGTATATAGGCGTGCTGCTTGTGGTTGTCGGACTTATGCTTGTGGAAACGCATCTTAGCGGCGCGATTATAATAGCCGGAATAGGCGTGTGCGTCATGATAGCCGGCGGTACGCCGATAAAGCCGGTGCTTATAGGCGCGGCCGTATTGCTGCCGATAGGCATATTCGGAGTGTATTGTCTGAGCGATGTAAGGTGGGCGCGTGTGACGAGTTTCCTTGACCCGTTCAAGGATATACGCGACGAGAGCTACCAGGTGGCGCAGGGCTTATACGCGATAGGCTCAGGGGGAATATTCGGTCTGGGACTTGGACAGAGCGTACAGAAATACTCATACCTGCCGGAGCCGTATAACGACTTTATATTCGCGATTGTATGCGAGGAGCTTGGACTTGTCGGAGCGCTGGTTGTCATACTGCTTTTTGCCGCGCTGATTTTAAGGGCGGTCAGGATAGCTATGAACGCGCCCGATACATATGGTGCGCTCGTCGCTACGGGAATAGCGGCGCAGCTTGCCATTCAGTCGCTGCTGAACATAGCCGTCGCCACGTCGAGCATACCGAACACCGGTGTGTCGCTGCCGTTTTTCAGCTACGGCGGTACCGCCATACTGACTCTTTTGCTTGAAATGGGCGTGCTTCTAAATATATCGAGATATTCTGTAAAGGATTAACGGAGGTTATATATGCGAGTTTTGTTTGCGGGCGGAGGTACCGGCGGACACATAAACCCCGCCATATCGATTGCCGACTACGCCGGCTCAAAGGATGACGGCTTTAAAGCGTTGTTTGTCGGCACAAGGCAGGGGCTTGAAACCAAGCTTGTTCCAAAGGCGGGGTACGACATTGAGTATATAGAGATACAGGGCTTTGACAGAAAACGCCTTTGGAGAAATTTTGCCACGGTGAAAAAGCTTATTTCATCACGCTCCGCGTGCAGACGTATTATAAAGAGCTTTAAGCCGGATTGCGTTGTATGCACGGGCGGCTATGTCAGCGGACCGGTCGCTATGGCGGCGAAGACCATGGGAGTGCCGGCGCTTATACACGAGCAGAACGTGTACCCGGGTATGACCGTTAAGGGCGCCGAGAATTATGTAACATATCTCGCGCTGAGCTTTGAGGAAACGGTAAATCACTTAAAGCATAAGGAAAAATGTATAGTAACCGGAAATCCGATACGTGAGGAAATCTTAAAGGCAGACTATACAAAGTCACGGACAAGGCTCGGTATAAAGAAACCGTTTGTGCTTATATTCGGAGGAAGTCTGGGAGCGGACAAAATAAACGAAACCGTTCTCGGTATGCTGGACAGAATTGTAAGCGGGGGAAAAATAGAGCTGCTGTTCGGTACGGGCGACAGGAATTATGACAGTGTAATGAGCGCCGTCAAAGAGAAAGGAATAGTACTCTCCGACGAAGTAAGGGTCGTTCCGTATATAGATAACATGGCGGAATGTATGGCTGCGGCGGACGTGGTTGTATCGCGCGCCGGCGCGATAACGGTCAGCGAGATTGCGGCGCTCGGCAAGCCGTCGATACTTATACCGTCGCCGAACGTTGTCAGAAATCATCAGGAGCAGAACGCGCGCGAATTTGAGAGTAAAAACGCGGCGCGGGTAATCTGTGAGCATGATTTGACGCCGGACATACTGTATGATAAAATAATGCTGATGACGGGGAATAAAAGGCTGCTTAGCGAGATGTCGGAAAATCTGCGTCCGCTTGCGAAAACGAACGCGCTTGAGGAGCTTTATAAATTGATGATTAAAATGTCGGAAGGAGACAGGTAATGAAAATAACAACGGTAAAAGGCACGAACGATTACCTTCCCGAGGAGGCAAGACTGCGTGATTACATACAGAATAAGATACTGAAAACCTATATGGACGCGGGCTTTGAGCGCATAATGACGCCCGCGGTAGAGGATATAGATAACCTTGACAAGAGTGACGGCGGCGACAATTTAAACCTCATATTCAAGATTTTAAAGCGCGGTGATAAGCTTGCCAAGGCGATGGAGGAAGGAAACGAGGGCATCTTGTGCGATATGGGACTAAGATATGACCTTACACTTCCGCTTTCACGCTATTTTGCCTGCCACCGCGAGCAGCTTGTACTGCCCGCGAAATGTATACAGATTGACAGGGTATACCGCGCGGAAAGGCCGCAGAAGGGCAGACTGCGCGAGTTTATGCAGTGCGACATTGACATAATCGGCTCGTCCTCGCCAAGCTCGGAGATTGAGCTTATATACACAACGGCGGCTGCGCTGCTTTCAATAGGAATAAAGAATTTTACCGTCAGAGTAAACGACAGGCGCGTACTGCGCGCGTTGCTTTTAAGTATAGGCTTTGAGGAGGAGCAGCTTGACAGCGTATGTATAAGCTTTGACAAGCTTGACAAAATAGGCGCGCAGGGCGTTGCGGACGAGCTTGCAAGTAAGGGGTTCAGCATATCCGCGGCGGAGAAACTAAAGGAAATAAGCTCCGCGCCGGTTACGCTTGAGAGCGTGACGGCTGTATGCGGCGACGGTGACACGGAAGGTCTTGAAAGGATTATTGACGCGTCGCGTGAGCTGGCGGACGGAGCGTACAATATTGAGTTTGACATATCGCTTGTACGCGGACAGGGTTATTATACCGGTACGGTGTTTGAGATAGTAAGCGATAAATTCCGCGGTTCAATCGCGGGCGGAGGAAGATATGACAAGCTTATCGGCAAATTTACAGGCGAGGCTGTACCTGCGGTCGGTTTTTCGATAGGTTTTGAGCGCATATTCGCTTTGCTTACGGAGAGCGGCTATCAAATTCCCGACTCCAAACCGAGAATTGCGCTGTTTTACGACAGCACGGAAACGGTACGGGCGATACGCGCGGCTGAGTCGCTGCGGAATAAATATGACGCCGTTATTTTTGAGAAACCTAAAAGGCTGTCAAAGTTTCTTGATAAAATCAAGCAGAAGGGCTATTATGCTTTCTGTTTTCTCGATAATATTGACGATATGAGAAAATTGCACTGATATGAAAAAACAGATGTATTTTAAAGGCGTACCGTCCGGTACGCCTTTAAGCGGGAAATTTAAATCGGCGGTTATTCAAAATACTTTCTGTCAAGACTGCGGTATTGTATCGCCTCGCTTATATGCGCGCTTGTAATACGCTCGGAGTTTTCAAGGTCGGCGATAGTACGCGCCACCTTTACAATTCTGCTGTGCGCTCTCGCGCTCAGCCCGAGATTGTCAAACGCTGCGCGCAGTATAGCGTTTTCATCGTCGCCCAGAGGACAGAATTTTTGCAACATTCCCGCGTCAAGCTGGGAATTGGAGTATATACGGTAATCCTTGTAACGCTCAAGCTGTACTCTACGCGCCTTGTTGACGCGCGCTTTGACGTCCGCGCTTTTTTCGGAGGGCGCGGAGGAGCTGAGGTCGTCATAGCTTACATTTGACACCTCTACCTGTATATCAATTCTGTCAAGCAGAGGACCGGAAATTTTATTCCTGTACTGAGTGATTTGGTGCGGCGTACAGGTACATTCATGCTTACTGTCGCCGAGGTAACCGCATTTGCATGGGTTCATACTTGCGATAAGCATAATATTGCACGGATATGTAAGAGTAGCGCTGACGCGTGAAATAGTAACGCGGCCGTCCTCCAGCGGCTGACGCAGTACCTCAAGAGAGTCGCGCCTGAATTCAGGGAATTCGTCGAGGAACAGTATACCGTTGTGCGCGAGCGAAAGCTCGCCGGGACGCGGTACGGCGCCGCCGCCGGAAAGACCGGAGGCGGATATGGTATGATGCGGACTTCGGAAGGGACGATGGAGGATAAGAGGCTCGTCGGACGGAAGGAGTCCGGCTATTGAATGTATTTTAGTGACTTCGAGCGCCTCCTCGAAGGACAGGTCGGGAAGAATTCCGGGCATACGCTGAGCAAGCATTGTTTTACCAGTACCCGGACTTCCTATAAGCAGAATATTATGATTACCCGCCGCGGCTATTTCAAGCGCGCGCTTGACGTTTTCCTGACCCTTTACATCGCGGAAATCAAGCATGCTGTCCGTGCTGCGGCTGAAATACGAATTAAGGTCTACCGTATGACGGTCAATTTTTTTTATTCCGCACAGGTGGTCGCATATTTCTTTGAGAGAATGTACGGGATATATGCTGACATCCTCTATTACAGCCGCCTCGTCTGCGTTCGGCGCGGGTACAAACATGTCGGTGAAACCGTGTTTGTAGGCGGAAATGACCATTGGAAGTACACCCGGTATACTTTGTACGGTACCGTCCAGGGAAAGCTCGCCAAAAAAGGCGCATTTGCCGGGCGGCTGCGCGGATAACTGCTCCGTTGCCATGAGTATGGACAGCGCCATCGGCAGGTCGTAGCCGGAGCCTTCCTTGCGCTGAGCCGCCGGGGCGAGATTGATTATTATATGCTTTGCCGGCAGACGAAAGCCGGTGTTTTTTATGGCGGAGCGTATGCGCTCCTTTGCCTCCTTGACAGCCGCG
>CAZWMB010000022.1:0-23059 GCA_964634635.1 uncultured Lachnospiraceae bacterium | reverse complement strand
CAAATGATACAAATGAAAATAAAGTACTTTCTCTCAATCGCGGAGCGGGTTTCTGTCAGGGGATATTTGTCGAGTACGGCATAACCGTGGACGATGATACGGACACGGAGCGCGACGGGGGCTTCGGCAGCACGGACAGGTAAATATTAAAAGGAGTACAGCGCGGACCTGCGGTCCGCGTTTCAGTCTGTATAATAAAAAAATGAAGGAGAAAATTTATGCGCATAGATAAATATTTAAAGGTGGCAAGACTCATAAAAAGACGTTCCGTAGCCAATGAGGCATGCAGCCAAGGCAGAATAACGGTGAACGGCAGAGTGGTAAAGGCGTCATACGACGTAAAGGAGAAGGATATTATAGAGATAAAAATGGGGGAGAAAATAATCAGGGTACAGGTCGAGGCTGTCGCGGAGCATGTTTTAAAGAACGACGCGCCCTCGCTGTATAAACCGCTGTAAATCCGGAATAAACAAAAAGCTCCCTTCATAGTATTGTAGTAAAAAAGCAAACGGAGGGTAGCTTATGGAAAAGAGCAGACTTATGGGCGAACATTCAATATCGCTTGTTAACAGGGCGAGCATGTCGCTCACCGGAGTGGAAGAGGTATCGGAATTTTCAGATACGCGCGTTGATATGAAAACAAGCATGGGTCGTCTGTGCGTAAGAGGAAAGGGTCTTGCGATAAGCAGGCTTGACACGGATAACGGCACGCTGGACGTCAACGGAGAAATACAGCTTGTACAGTACAGGAACGGCGGTAAGGACGGAGTTTTCGCGGGACTGTTCAAATGACGGAGCATATAACGCATGAGCTTTTTGTATTTACCGTTATGCTTGCTTCCGGCGCCGCCGCGGGGCTTTTATTTGATTTTTTGCGTGCGTTCCGCATGGAGGCGAAACCGAACGGAACGCTGACAGCTGTGACGGACGCGCTGTTTTGGCTGACGGCGATATTCGGTTTTTCAGCCTGTATATGGAATTTTAACAGCGGACAGCTGCGTTTTTACGAGCCTCTCGGAATATTATTGGGAGCGGCGCTGTATTTTCTGCTCGCGGGAAAATGGATTTTAATGTTTTTTCGTCTTATTTGGAAAAATATATTGAAATTTATTAAGGTTATTTTCAAAATACTCTTGACACCGGCGCGATTTTTGTATAAAATTCTATTAGTACCGGCCGCGCGTTTTATTCGCGGACTGTTAGAGAGAATGAAAAGGCGTCCGGAAAATAAAAAGGTGAAAAAAATAAAAACACACCGCAGAAGGATAGGATTATGGAAACGTACAAGGAAAAAATCATAGGCTTTGCCGATACGCATAAAAAGGGTCTGATTATCGCGGTATTGCTGTTTGCGGCCTTGGGAATGATATTTAAGGGGCTTATGCAGATACCGCAGATAAGGAGTTATAAAGCCGAGGCGGCGAGCCTTGCCGAACAGATTGAGTATGAAAAGACCAGGCAGCAGGAAATTACTCAGATGCGCGGCAAGGTAAATACTGATGAGTACATAGAAAAGGTTGCCGGCGAAAAACTCGGACTTATTAAAAATAATTCAAAGATTTTTATAGACATATCAGAAGAAAGTCAGCCGTAAGAGTAGAATATCGGAGAGGAACAGAAAAACAATCATGGTAGAAATCGGAAGTATAGTAGATGGCAAGGTAATAAGCGTTATGCCTTTCGGGGCTTTTGTCGACATAGGCAACAAGCAGTCCGGACTTGTGCATATCTCGGAAATATCGGCAAGATACGTCAAGGACATAAACGACTGTGTTAAAAAAGGTGACTCTGTAAAAGTAAAGATTATAAAAATAGACGATACGGGCAAAATAAGCTTATCCATAAGACAGGCCATGAACGACTGCAAAGAGCATGCCTCCCGAAAAAAAGCGGAGCCTATGGGTCCGGTGCGTCCGGCGGATATAGACTGGAGCGCTGCCGCGTCGGATGAATTGTCGTTTGAGGATAAGCTGTCAAGATTTAAGCAGGACAGCGATGAAAAAATGCAGATGCTTAAACGCAGCAATGACTCAAAGCGCTCCGGCGGGTACAGCCGCAGGGGCGGACGTTCATACTAATATTAAAATCTTATAGGCGCGAAAGCGCCTATTTTGATAGCGCGCCGCTCCCGTATCAATAAAAAATTGCTCACGCTGACAGCAATTTCCTATAAGTAAGATAAAAAAGAGGATAACGGTATATGATATTTTTAAAGGACAAGAAAAGAATATTTCCGCTTGCAGGCGCGATAATCGTGTTGCTGCTTTCCTTTTCGGTTCTGTATCTCGGAGACAATGTCGGTTTGTCGGACAACGGTGATTTCAGGCGCGTGCTGATAGTTAACAATATGGAATACGCGGATGAGAGCAATCACTATTACCTTTTCAAGCAGGACTATAAGATGAAGGTGGAGGGCGATACATTTTTTGGGAAAATACATTACCTTTGTACCGCGAACAGTGATGAGGATATATATTCCTCGCCCCAGTTCATAATAATAAAGGCGTCAAAGGTTATGAACTTTATTGTGAACACCGTTTTGGCAAAAGACGAAACGGATTACAACATAGCCTATCTCGCTTTTATTTACATACTTATGCTGTCGGCGTCGGCGTGGGGTATATTTACATTTTTCGCTGACAAAAGCGTAAAGCTGCGGATAACGGTTTTCATACTGTTTATATTTATATTCTGCGACGCGGGATATCTGCTGTACTTTAACTCTCTGTACGGTGAGCCGCTGCAGTATGTATCGGTTATGCTGCTTATATCTCTGGGACTGCTCATATATAAACGCCCCACAATACCGAAGGTCGCGTGTTTTTTTATATCGCTGTATATGTTTGCGGGCTCCAAGCTGGCGAACGTACCGTATTCGATTGTGGTGTCGCTGCTTTCGCTGTCCTTCATATTCCTCAGAAGGGGAAGACTGTATAAAGCGGGAGTGGCGGTGTGCGTGCTTGTCACAGCCGTATGCATCTGTAAGCTGTACATAAGCATACCGGAGTGGATGCATTATGACACAACGTATCAGTCGGTTTTTTTTGGAGCGGTAAAGGAGAGCGAAACAGCGGAAAAGGATTTGGAGCAGCTGGGCATAGACAAAAAATATCTGCCGCTTGTGAATACAAACGCGTATATGAACGCGGACGAATACCCCATAGACATAACAACGCCGGAGTTTAAGACCGACTTCTATGACAAAATTTCAAAGGCCGATGTAATATTCTTTTATATGCGCCACCCTGTTCGATTTATAAAAGAACTGGCGTTCTCTATTGAAAACGCGTCCTCTCTCCGTCCGCTTAACACGGGTACCTCAAGGACGGTACTCATGAGCGACACTAACCGTTTCAGCGCGTGGAGCAATATAAGAATAGCGACAAAATTTCTGTATAATCCGTATATAGTATTTTTTATTGCGATTATCATGACGGTATATGTCGTGATGGTGAATATATTTCTTGTAAAATCCAAGCGCGAAACCGACGAAAAACGCCTGTACATGATAATGGCGCTGTATGTGCTTATAACGGGATTGTGGATAAACATGTGCGTGCCTGTAATCGGCAACGGCGAGGCGGACATAATGAAACATATGTTTCTGTTTACGCACTGCATGGACATACTGTTCTCAGCCATTGTCATGGGAATTGTCAGTATGAAACGCCGCAACAGAATTATATCGCTGGCGGCGCTCGGCGTCACCGTGTGCGCGCTGCAGATTGAAAAGCCCCGCGAGATTGTCGAGTTCGGCACATACCGGGGTGAGCGTATAAAATGGGAGATAATGGAGTACGGCAGCGACGGCTCAATGACTCTTGTAACGAAGTACTGCATAAACGAGGATATATTTGATGATGAGAACAACATGTGGGAAACAAGCGATCTTCGCGTATGGCTGAATTCCGACTTTATAGCCGATTTTACTCCGGAGGAGCTTGCTCTTATTCTGCCGACACGCAACGAGGTCATGCTTACGTATAACGACCGCGGACTGGCTGTGTCCGGCGACCATACGCATTACTGGTGCGCATCGCGCTCCGAGGCGGCGGACTTGTCGGAAACAGCGTATAAATACTATGTTGACGACATAGTGTACATACCGACGCTCGACATGATGAAGGATATTGACGTAAACGGCTCATTCTGGATTTTATGTCCATACGGCTATAATGACAAAATGCAGAGATATATGAAAAGCGACGGCTTTGTGCTGCATACAAATGTGGACAATGAGCGGGGAGTCAGAGCGGCAGTAAGGATAAAAGCGATTGAAGAGGATTAAATTATGAAACATGAAATGAATTTAACAATGCTCACGGATTTTTATGAATTCACAATGATGAACGGCTTTCTCGCGGAGAACCGCGCGGATACGGTAGCTTATTTTGACCTGTTTTTCCGCAGTATACCGGATAACGGCGGTTTCGCGGTTATGGCGGGCGTGGAGCAAATGGTTGAGTATATAAAGGACATAAGCTTTACAGAGGAGGATATAGAATATTTACGCGGCAAGGAAATATTCAGCGGGGAATTTCTTGAATACCTCAGGGGGTTTAGGTTTGAATGTGACGTGTGGGCTATACCGGAGGGTACGCCTATATTTCCGGGAGAGCCGATAGTCGTTGTGCGGGGACCGGTTATACAGGCGCAGTTCCTTGAAACCATGCTGCTTTTGACTGTAAACCACCAGAGCCTTATCGCTACAAAGGCGAACAGAATAGTACGCGCGTCTAAGGGCAGAAGCATTATGGAGTTCGGCTCAAGGCGCGCGCAGGGCTATACCGCCGCCAAATTAGGCGCGCGCGCCGCGTATATAGGCGGAGTGGACGGTACAGCCTGCACAATTTCCGACGAGTTATACGGAGTGCCGGCGCTCGGTACAATGGCGCATAGCTGGGTACAGCTTTTTGACAGCGAGTACGAGGCGTTCAGCGCGTATGCTAAAACCTATCCGACAAGCTGTACGCTGCTTGTGGACACGTATAACGTCTTAAAATCCGGTATACCGAACGCGATAAAGGTATTTGACGAGGTTTTAAAGCCGCTCGGCGCACGACCGGCAGGGGTGCGTATCGACTCCGGCGATATTACCTATTTATCAAAAAAATGTCGCGCCATGCTTGACAGCGCGGGATATGAGGATTGTAAAATAGTGGCGTCCAATTCACTTGACGAGTATATTATAGAAGATATGCTGCAGCAAGGCGCAAAAATAGACATGTTCGGGGTAGGCGAGAGGCTTATAACCTCAAAATCCTCGCCCGTGTTCGGCGGAGTATATAAGCTTGTCGCGGTTGAGAACCCGGATGGAGATATTATACCTAAAATAAAAATAAGCGAGAATGTGACCAAAATAACCACGCCGGGATTTAAGCAGGTGTACCGTCTGTACTCAAAAAAGGATTCAAGCGCGATTGCGGATGTGATTACAATACACGGAGAGAAAATAGATATGGACAAGCCGTATGAAATATTCGACCCGGAGCATACATGGAAAAAGAAAAAAGTTACCGATTTTTACGCGCGCGAGCTTTTAAAGCCGGTATTCGTAAGGGGAAGATGCGTATATGAAAGTCCGGATTTAAAGGCGCTGAGAGAGTATTGTAAAATGGAAACCGACGGTCTGTGGGAAGAGATAAAACGGTTTGAAAATCCGCATACCTACTATGTAGACCTATCGAAGGAGCTGTGGAGTATAAAAAATAAAATGCTTGAGGAATATCAGAACTGAGGGATATATATGAATACAATACTGTTTACTTCCTCGCCCGAGGATATAAAGGCGGCGGGAGAGATTATAAAAAACGGCGGACTGGTAGCGTTTCCGACTGAAACTGTATACGGACTGGGCGCGTCCGCGTATGACGCCGGCGCGGCTGAGAAAATATACGCCGCAAAGGGACGGCCGCCGGACAATCCGCTGATAGTGCATATCTGCGATAAGACGCAGATTAACGAGATTGCCGCGTTTGTACCGGAAACGGCTCGGACTGTTATAGAACGGTTTATGCCCGGACCGGTAACTGTAATTTTAAAAAAGAAAAAGATTATTCCTGACGCTGTTACCGCCGGACTTGATACTGTTGCCCTGCGTTTTCCGGCTAATGAAACCGCCGCGCGCCTTATAGAGGCGGCGGCTGTACCCATAGCGGCGCCGAGCGCGAACCTGTCCGGCAAACCGAGTCCAACAAGGACGGAGCATGTTGTAAACGATATGACGGGGCGTATCGACGCGATTATAGACGGCGGAGCGTGCGATGTGGGAGTAGAGTCCACTATAATTGATTTCACGGGCGATAAGCCGGTGATACTGCGTCCCGGCGGAATAAGCGCGGAGGAGTTCAGGGCTGCCGGGGTGGACGTTGAAATTGACGCTGATATTTTAAGATCCATATCACCGGGCGAGGTTCCGAAATGTCCCGGAATGAAATACAAGCATTACGCGCCGGACGCCGAGGTTACCGTTATTGAGGGAGGCAGGAAAAACGTTCAAAGTAAGATAAAGGAGCTTATAGCTCAGAATAAGGACAAGACGGTAGGAGTACTGACTATGTACGGCGCTGTCTATGACGACGCGGTCATGCTGCCTGTCGGCTCGGAAAACAGAGAGTACGCCAAAAACCTGTTCGCAGCGCTGCGTTCAATGGATAGCCTTGGAGCGGAAATTGTATACGCGGAATTTTGCGAGAACGACGGATGCGCTCTCGCGGTAAAGAACCGGTTGTACAAGGCGGCGGCTCAGCGCGTGATACATGTCTGAAAAATGATTTGATATAATTTCATGCGTCAGCCGTGTTCGATTTGCACGTGAATCCAAATTTGAAATATTTTTGTAATATAAGAGCTTCAGGCCACATTTTAAGCGCTAAAAACTTATATTTGCAACAATATTTTTACATAATTTGTAAAAAATATTGTGTTTACCGGCTCTAAACAGACAAATATTACAATTTAGTTACTCAAGTAGATTCACGTGTTCGATTTGCGTTAAGTATTGACAACGGACAAATCATATGATATAATCTATCCGTTGTACGGAGGGGTGGCCGAGCGGCTGAAGGCGCAGCATTGGAAATGCTGTAATGTGAAAGCATTCGTGGGTTCGAATCCCATCCCTTCCTCCAATATAAAAGTATCTCTCCGCAAGCGGGGGAGGTACTGTTTTTATTTTATCCCATATTTTCTTGACACGGAAAGGAAAGAGCGGTATAATACCTATTATACATATAGGTTTTATATGTATTACCATATTGTTATATGCTGATTTTATTAAAAAGTAGACCTCATAGTGGGAATTATCATTTGTACGCGGCGGGTATTGAGGTAGGAGGTGTAAGAGTAATGATTTATGCAGATAACGCAGCAACAACCAAAACGAGAAAAAGAACCTACGGAAACGAGTACGGCTTTCAAACCAGAGCCGTTCATACGGGTAATGATGTAGACGGCGAAACCGGCGCAATCAAGCGGCCGATTACAATGGCAAACAGCTACGAGCTGCCGTATGATCCCACCGGCGTCAACTGGTCAAGCGCGTCGGGGAGTTTATATACGCGCAACGGCGGCTCAAATCAAAAATATTTACAGGAAAAGCTGGCTTCGCTTGAAGGCGGCGAAGACTGCGTTGTTCTCGCAAGCGGCGTCGCCGCTCTGTCGGGGCTGTTTTTCGCGCTGCTTGAAAGCGGAGATCATGTTATATTTTCAAGCGTAACCTATATAGCGGTCTACCGCCTTTTAAACGAGCTTTTAAACAATAAATTCCGCGTGGAGACCACAATTGTCGATACATCGGATTTGGAGGCGGTGCGCCGCGCGGTAAGACCGAATACAAAGCTTATTCACATAGAAACGCCGGGTAATCCCACTCTTACAATTTCCGATATTAAGGAAATTGCCGAAATCGCGCACCGAAACGGAGCGCTTTTATCGGTTGACAACACCTTTGCCTCTCCGTTTAATCAGCGCCCTATTGAGCTTGGAGCTGATTTTACCGTTGAAAGTCTGACAAAATATATTAACGGTCACGGCGACGCTATGGGCGGCGCGATCATCGGAAAAACAAAATATCTCGATATTATCCGCGCTCAGTCGCAGGTAAACCTCGGCGGTGTTATCAGTCCTTTTAACGCGTGGCTTATCATGAGAGGCTCCGTAACGCTTCCGCTCCGTATGCGGCAGCATAACGAAAACGCGCTCAGGGTCGCAAAGTGGCTTGAGGCGCAGCCTTGTGTAAGCTTTGTCGCGTATCCGGGTCTTGAGAGCGATAAGGGACACGAGATCGCGAAAAAACAAATGTCGCCCGGCTTCGGCGGAGCGCTTTCCTTCGGGCTGAAAGCCGATCATGACACGCATAATAGGTTCGTGAGTCATTTAAGGGTGATAACGTCGGCAGTTTCGCTCGGGCATGACGAGAGTCTGATTGTTTTTCTCGGCGAGGATGACGAGCGTCAATATTTGTATCCCGAGGAATTTCATAACGGTTTTTTCCGTTTCAGCGTAGGTATTGAGGATTCGGAGGATATTATTAACGATTTAAAGCGGGCGTTGGAAAAAGAAAAGCTGCTTTAGTTTATTAAGAAAAATTATGTATGTTGACAAAAAAGTTGATAAAAAGTTTTGTAAAAATCCTTGACAAAATATTTCCGCAATGCTATAATAAGTAGAGATGCGGGAGTGGCTCAGTGGTAGAGCGTCACCTTGCCAAGGTGAACGTCGCGAGTTCGAATCTCGTCTTCCGCTCCAGTAAATATCGCAGTCAGTCTGCGATATTTTTTTGCGATAAAAAGTTTTTGCAAGAAGCCGCGTCTGCCGGCGCAGGAATAAGACGGCATCTTGCCAACAGGAAATTACAACTTAAAAGCGGCGATTTCCTATAAAATAAAAAATACGGAACAGCGTAAATCTGTTCCGTATTGCGAGCTTATATTTTTATCTGCCCGGCTTAAAGAAGTCGGGAACGTCAATATTACCCATGCCGGGCTTTAATCTGCGGTTGAAAATCGAATTGTCGTCCAAATCAGAAACCGACGAGGTATAGGACGGACTTTTTCTGTCCGCGCCCTGCGCAAACCTCGGAGTAATACGTTTCATATCGGCGGAGTTATCCTTCGCGCGTCTTGACGAGCCGTCAAGACCGGTAGCTATAAGCGTAACCTTAATCTCATCCTTCAGCGCCTCGTCCATAGCAGTACCTACAATTATATTGGCATCCTCGCTCACAAGGTCGCGTACGATACTCGAAACCTCGCCCATGTCAACAAGCGAAAACTCGCTGCCGCCTGTAATGTTAAGCAGTACATTTTCCGCTCCCTCGATGCTTGTTTCCAAAAGAGGGCTTTCAATTGCCGCGCGGACCGCGTCCTGCGCAGCCTCCTCGCCTTTGCCTATACCTATACCCATATGAGCAATACCGCTGTCCTTCATAATTGTTCTTACATCGGCAAAATCACAGT
This sequence comes from uncultured Lachnospiraceae bacterium, assembly GCA_964634635.1. Lineage (GTDB taxonomy): Bacteria > Bacillota > Clostridia > UBA1381 > UBA1381 > Hominilimicola. The sequence goes on along the minus strand of CAZWMB010000022.1, from coordinate 13,601 downwards.
TCATAATGCCTCGCTGAGTAATTACCTCAATAATTCCCTGTACGCCCTGACGAAGTATATCGTCGGCAAGCTTAAAGGAATCCTTTATTGTAACCTTCTTGTCGGCAATATTCAGCAGTCTGTCATTCGGAATGGTAACAATAGCGTCAACCTTTTCCGCAAGCTGCTTTATGCCCTCTTCAGCGTTTCTCATACGCTGGGGTCCCTCAAAGAAAAAGGGCTTTGTCACAACAGCAACAGTAAGTACGCCCAAAGACTTAGCCGCCTCTGCGATAATCGGAGCCGCGCCTGTACCTGTTCCGCCCCCCATACCCGCTGTTACAAATACCATGTCGGTATCCTTTACTATATTCTTTATTTCGTCCTTTGTTTCCTCAGCCGCCTGTCTGCCGATTTCCGGCTTGGCGCCCGCTCCCAGTCCATTTGTAAGCTTTGTTCCGATTTGAAGAACAGTAGGCGCTTTTACGTTGGCAAGCTGCTGGGCGTCCGTATTCACGCACACAAACTCAGCCTTTGTTATTCCTGCCTCAATCATTCTGTCAACCGCATTGTTCCCGCCGCCGCCGACTCCGATTACTTTAATTCTGGCACCGTCTATTACTGTATTTTCTTCCAAATCAATAGGCATTGCACTCATCTGTAAATCCTCCTTCGTAGTTTCCCTCGCATAAAAACAGAGAGATTTCCGCATATATATTTATTTTACTATTTTTTTTCAACTTATTCAATAGTTTTTTTTAACAAATTTTTAAATATCCAAATATTTATGCACAATATTATTCAAAATTTCTACCGAAAATTTATGCATAATTACTATTGCGGAGTATACACCGCCTTTCCTGTTTCGCTTAAATCCATTGTTCCGCGGGCATTTTCCGCAAGGCTGCTGCTTGACAATGTTTCACGAAACAGGCGCAGCTTACGGTCGATATCGAGCGGAGAACCGCATAAAAGCTCAAATCGATTATCGTAATTCATTGTAATATCCGCGATGTCGTTCACGTCGATTTCAATCATATTCTCCGTCAGTCCCGTATCCTCCATTGTGGCAAGAGCATTAAAGAGAAGGTCTGTTTTTTCCGTATCCTCACACTTTATAATTTCTCCTATTTTATAGCCTTCAACAGACAACCCCGTCACCGTAGGAACAGATACCGGTATTTCTCCGTCGTCGGTCAGGACTCTCAATTCAGAGTTCACAAGCAGGTTTTTACCTTCGATTCTTAATATCGCCGCCGGAACGTACTCTGTCACCGTTACATTCACAGACGGCGGAAATATGCGTTTCTGAATATGCGCGTCGTCTATATAGGGTATTGTTTTAAGAGTTTTTCGTATTTTCCCCGCGCTTGTTCTGAATAAATTTTCACCTATAAGCGGTCTGAGAGCTTCCTCAAACTGCTCCGCGCTTACAAGATTATTTCCTTCAACGCTGACATTGCGTATATTGAATATCGGAGTCAAAAACAGAAGTACGGATACCGTTATAGCGGCTGTAATAACTCCGATAACGGCTCTTCGTCGCTGAATTCTGAGCCGCTGCCGTTTCTGTTTTTTCTGATACCTGATTTTCTGTTCCAGCTTGCTTGGCTGCGCCTCGCTTTTATTCGCGGCGCGCTCCCTTTCCGCTCTCCTCTCAAGACTGCCCCAATCATATTCTGTTGTACTTTTGGTAACCCTTCGTCCGCCGCCTCGCGTTCCGAAACCGGTTTGCTTTTTATCCATTTCATCACCCAGCTATTCACGCCTGATTTTCGCGCCGCAATCAAGCAAATATTTTTCTATATTCTCATAACCTCTGTCAATGAACTCGATACCGTTTATACGCGTTACGCCGTTAGCGGCAAGACCCGCTATAACCAGCGCCGCGCCGCCGCGCAGCTCACGCGCCACAACATTAGCTCCCTGAAGTCTTTTGACTCCTCTCACAACGGCGCTCCTGCCCTCGACCTTTATGTCCGCGCCCATACGCGTAAGCTCGTCGACATGCTGAAATCTGTTTTCAAAAATATTCTCTGTAAACACGCTCGTTCCCTTCGCCAGCGACGCAAGCGCCATAAACGGCGACTGTATGTCCGTCGGGAAACCGGGATACGGCATTGTACGTACCGTATGTATACTGCTTAGTCTTTTCGGAGCCGTCTGATATATCCTGTCGCCCTCACAGCGTATCTCCGCGCCCATTTCCGAAAGCACATGCAGCATTGCTCCCATATGCCGGTAATCAGTGTGCTTAAGACATATCTCTCCGCCTGTGGCGGCGGACGCGGCGAGATAGGTAGCCGCTACAATTCTGTCCGGCATTATTGTGTACTCTCCGCCGTGCAATGCGTCAACGCCGTCTATGTTGACAACACTGCTGCCCATACCTCGTACCTTTGCTCCCATACAATTAAGAAAGCGTCCCAAATCCACTATTTCCGGCTCGCGCGCGGCGTTTGAAATCGTTGTTGCGCCATCGCCGCGAACCGCGGCAAGCATAATATTTTCAGTAGCTCCCACACTGGGAAAATCAAGATGTATATCGGCGCCCTTTATACCGTTTGTTTCGCATTTTATGTAACCGTGCTCCTCAATTATATTGACGCCCATTTCACGTAGCGCCTTAAGGTGAAGGTCTATCGGACGCAACCCAATCGGACAACCGCCCGGCATACTTACCACGGCTTTGCCGCACCTCGATACTATGGCTCCGAGAAAGATAATCGACGAGCGCATCTCGCGCATTAAATCCTCGCATATCCGGCAGTCGCACATTCCGGACGCGTCCACGGTAACCGTGCCGCCGTCGCGTTTTACACTGCATCCGAGTCGTTCCAGCACAAGGTCGGTTTTATCTACATCTCTAAGGCGGGGACAGTTTTTTATTACACTCGCTTCGTCAGCCATAACAGTCGCGGCAAGTATCGGCAATACAGCGTTTTTCGCTCCCTGTACACGTATTTCACCGCTTATCGGGACTCCTCCCTCTATAACCAGTTTGCCCACTTTTAACACCTCGCATTATAATACATTCTCATATGATTATAATACGAATAAGAAAAAATTCTGTTACAGCGCTACTATTATAACACAGCGCATTTGATTTTTAAAGATATGATTTACAAATATAATATTTCCTTAATATCCCTGTAACAATGCGGAATTTGTCAAAAGAAAAGGACCGCCGCTGTCATCGGCAGTCCATGTCTTTGTTTACACCGGTCTTATAACCGACAAAGCCGAACGTTCCTTTACAAAATGCTCGTCAAATCGCCTTTTCGTTTCTTCAAAGGAGATGGTTTTATATACCTGCGCCGCGTTAAAGTAATCAATATCCATAAACGACAGCCTCAGGAAGGTTATGGCATAGTCCTCTATATCGTTATGCGAACGGATAAATTCACCCCACATAACCTTTTTAATTCTTTCAAAATCCTCCTTGGAAAGTCCCTCTTTCCTTACGCGCTCAATTTCATTCATAACGGCGTCGTACACAGCCTTTGGGTTCGCGCTCTCGCCGTCAATCGACGAATAGGCGTAATCGGGCTGCATGGTGTACTCAAAGGCAAAGGTATTGTTTATAAGTCCGCTTTCGTAAAGCTTTTTATACAGCCGTGAGCTTTTGCCGAAAAGCATTTTCAGCAGTATGCTTATCTCAAGGTTCTTTTTGAGCAGCCTCTCGCCCCCGTAGCCTGTGTCAGTGTCCTTAAAACCTATCATAAAAAGCGGACTTGCCACGCTAAGGCTCTGCTCGGCATAAGGCTTCGCTATCTCTTTCGGCTCGTCAGGATAGATTTTCTTTATTTCTTCCTCAAACGGCTCGCTCTTTTTTACGCACTCGTCTATTACCTTCGCGGTTTTCTCCGCGTCCGCATTTCCTACTACCACAATAGACATGTTTGAAAGATTATAAAAGGTATTGTAGCACTTGTACAAATATTCGTGCGTTATATGGCTTATACTTTCAAGCGTGCCGGCTATATCCTTTTTTACGGGGTGGTTCTGATACAGACAGCCGAGCATATTAAAGAACAGCCGCCAGCCGCCGTTGTCGTCGTACATTCTTATTTCCTGACCTATTATACCCTGCTCCTTTTGTACGCTTTCCTCCGTAAAATACGGGCTTTGCACATAGTCCATAAGCGTACGCAGATTTTCCTCCGCATGGTCGGTAGCGGTAAACAGGTACGCAGTCATGTCAAACGACGTGAACGCGTTTGCGTTGCCGCCGTATCTCGAAAATTTATCAAATACATTGCCGCCGTCGGGCTGGTCAAACATCTTGTGCTCCAGATAATGCGCTATACCGTCAGGTACCTCTGTTACCTCGGTTTCACCCGGCACAATGAATTTTGAGTCGACAGAGCCGTACCGTGTGCCGAAAATAGCGTAGACTTTACTGTAATCACGCTTGGGTATTATATAGATATGAAGTCCGGAGGAATGACGCATACTGTACAGCTCCTCGCCCGTTATATCATTTTTTGTATATCTGAGATTCATAGCGTTTCCTCCTTTCCCGTAAGAAAATACACTGTGTCAAGCTTTATTTTTTTCGCGATACGTTGTATATCCCCGATATTTACTTTTCTTACCGCCGCCTTCATGCTGTCTATATCATAATTTGTCCCGGAAATTTTCTCTCCCATGCAGAAAAGCTGCAGGGCTGTCTGGTCGTCGCGGTACGATTCCAGCTCGTTTAATATCGCGTTAACGCTCGACGTAAACTCAAGCTCCGATATATCCCCGTTTTTAATACTGTCAAGCTGAGCGAGTATCTCGTCATACGCTTTTTGAAAATTTTCAAACTCGATTCCGGCGTTTACAAACATAAGTCCCTTATTTTTAACAAGATTACTTGACGCGTAGTAGCACAGGCTGAGCTTTTCACGTACATTATTGAACAGCTTTGAGTGCGCGCCGCCGCCGTACACGCTGTTAAATACCATAAGCGGTATATAGTCGCCGCTGTCCGCCGGGACTCCGGTTTGAAATCCTATACACAGCTTTCCCTGCGTCACGTCCATTTTATCGGTTATGTTCCGAACATTTCTTTCGGCGTTGAAAATGTCGCTTTGAGGCAGCGCCGCCGCATTAAAGCTTATTTTATCCGTATATGTTTTTATTTCCTCCGCCAATTTCGACGCGTCAGCCTCGCCGCAAATATATATATCGATTACGGAAGATGTGATTATGCTTTCATAGTGTTCCTTCAGACTCTGAGCGGTTATGCTGTCAATACCCGACTCCGTACCCAGACGCGAAACGGCAAAACGCTCTCCTTTGCACATTTCCTCGGTGCAGCGCAGCAGCGCGTACTGACGCTTATTGTTCATTTCCGCCGTTATTCTGTCCTTCGCGTTCTTTTTCTCCTGTCCGACTACCTCGTCCGTAATGCCTGACGGCTCAAACAGTACCGACAGCATAAGCTTTATTATCTCCGAGGTCAGCTTTTCGCCGTTCTGAGCATACTTATCCGATATAGTTTCAAATTCAAGGTACAGTATCTGGTCGTCGCCTCGCTTTAACACGCCCGCGCTGAAGGACGCTCCGTACAGATTTTCAAGATAGCGCGACACGCTTTCACTGTCCGGGCACAGCGCGCATCCTCTTTTCATCACATATGGCAGGATAGCATTCACAGACGCCTCGCTTTCGCGCAATTCTCTGTGAATATACACGCCGACCGATACGGTTTTCAGCTTTGTCATCGGTATATAATACAAATTTATATTGGAATTTACTCTGATACTTTCCATTTGTACTCTCCTTTGCTTTTTCTATATTTTAATCAATATTTCCGGATATGTCAATTATCCGACATAGCTTTCAATATCGCGGAGCGTCATATCGCTGTGCAGCGCGAGATTTATACCGTTAGCGACAGTCTTTGCCGTGCGCTCTATGACAAGGTCTATATCCTTTGTCGTAACCATGAGCGGAGACATTTCACGCGGTATTTCTATATCCGATATGGTTGCCGCGTCTATAACGGTCGGCACGCCTATGGCAATTACCTTTACTCCAATCGTTTCCTCATTCAGCCCCTCGCGGTTGTTTCCCACGCCCGCGCCCGGCTGTATGCCGGTATCCGCAATCTGTATAGTGGCGCTGACGCGTTTAAGATCCGCCGCCGCGAGCGCGTCCACCGCTATGATGAGGTCCGGTTTGACACGCTCGGAAACACTTTTTATTATTTCAGCCGTTTCTATGCCGGTAGTGCCAAGTACGCCCGGCGCAATCGCGCATACTCCGCTTACTCCCTCATCAAAAAAACCGCTCATACGCTGCTTTATATGATGCGTTACCAGCAGCTTTGACACAACGCTTGTCCCAAGCGCGTCGGGGGTTATGTCGCGGTTGCCCAGCCCTACAACCATTGTAAGCTTATCGGCTGAAATGTCCGCCATTTTACGGATTTCATCCGCTATTATCTCACATACCGTTTCATAATCCTCCAGACTGTATTTGAGATTTGGAGCGTCTATTGTAGTATACTTTCCTATCGCTTTGCCGAGCGCGTTTTTTCCGTTTTCATCAGTTATTTCGACACGCGTTACCGATATTCCGTTTATCTCCTCGATATCGGATTTTACTCCGTCAATTTCCGCGGCGCTCTTCGCCCCGCGCTTGCTAAGCTCATGCGCCTCCACGGCAAGGTCCGTTCTTATACTCTGCATTTCCGTTCCTCCTTTTTCAGTTATTTTCCGAAAAAAAAGGAGAATTTATACATAAGCGGCAAACAGACGTTATAAAAAGATTGAACGCCCGTTTTTACGTCCGCAGCCCGAAGCGGCTGCGGATTTACAGGCGTTATCTATTATTATAATCAACTGCGCAGCGTTTTGCCGTTCATACGCTTAAGCTCCTCTATTGTAATGGTACGCGTATGCGCAGTGTGCGACCATTCCGTTTTATTCTTGCCTATCATTCCCTGTATGGCTATTGGTACCCATGTGAAATTGTATATGATATATGTAAAATAATACAGCGCCATTACAGGCTTTATTTCGCGCCGTTCGTATACTATCACAAAAGGAGTGTAACAGAACTGCAAAATCACTATTATATTCCATATCCAGGAATTGCCGAATAGGTATGAGAGCTGTATAAAGCCTAAATTGCCGTCAGGATAAAACGTCTGCGCGTAAGCGAAGAATGTAATTATTCCGGTAGCTATAATGCGTATCGGCTGTACAAGATAAACGGCGCAGTCGATACTGCTTAGCTTTCTTTCCTTAATACCCTTTTTTATAAGCTTAAAAAAGTATCTCGACGCGACGTCACAGTGTCCCTGCATCCATCTAACGCGCTGCCGCCACGACTGCCTGAGCGTAAGAGGCTTTTCGTCGTATACTACCGCGTCGTAGGCGAAGGCGACCTTTTCGTCATTAAGCGCGAGCTTCATCGTAAACTCCATGTCCTCGGTCAGGCAGGTAGCGCCCCAGCCGAGCTTTTTCAGCGTGTCAAGTGATATTATGAAGCCTGTCCCGGACAGCTCGCAGCACAGTCCGAGCTTGTAGCGCGAAAGCTGAAATATACGGTTCACACTCCAAAAGCAAAATGAATACGCCGCGGTAATCCATGAGTCATACGGATTTTTACTGTCAAGAAAGCCCTGTACTACCTTAAAGCCCTGATTTGCCCGCTCGTTCATCGCCTTCAGAAAGCTTTTGTCCACAAGATTGTCAGCGTCAAATACCGATATGTAATCGTACTGCTTTTCCATTGTGTAAAGCTTGTCGAACATCCATTCAAGCGCGTGTCCCTTTCCGCGCAGCTCCGGCACGTTCCTTACATATACTGTGGCGCCCGCCTCCCGCGCCTCCCGCGCGGTATTGTCGGTGCAGTTGTCTGCAATAACAAAAATATCGTACGCGTCAGCCGGATAATCAAGCTCCCGAAGCGATTTTACCATATTGGCTATGACCGCCTCCTCATTGTGGGCGGACACGATAAGCGCGAACTTATGCGTTTTATCTGAAATCTTTTTATTTTTATCCTTCACGGGCGCAAAGCCGGCAAGTCCCACTATAAGGTAGTATATACCTATTGACAATGAAAATATCTGAATAATTATACTGAATACGGTCAAAAACATATTGCCGTCCGACATCAAATTACCCCCCACTGAATATTCACTGTCTATTTTACTATTTTTGTTTCAAAAAAGCAACATAATTATAACTTTTTTTGCAAAATTTATAATTATTTTAAAATTATTAACTTTAATATGTGTATTTTTCTCAGTAAGGTATTGATGAAATTATAATATAAAGTCCGGCGCATATAATAGTTAAAACGGAAAAGAATACAATAAGCTCGTCCCGAAGTTTCCTGCGCTTTTCTCTGCGGCAGAAGCTCACCGCCGCGATTGCCTTGCTGTTTTTTTCGTACTGTGTCATAAAATCAAATCCTTTTGTAATGTATTTACCCCCTTTTACATATATATGACAATCATTTCCAAATTATTCCAATTTTTAGTAATTGTGAAATATTTGTAAATATCGCAAAAAGCTCTTTAAAAATTTAAAGTATTATGCTATAATATATGAATAATCTTACGGTATGTAATTGAAATTATGTACAGAAAGGAATTTAGTAAATGAATTTGTGTTCAAAATGCCATAAAAACCCGGCTGTATTTTATATAACAAAAATGGAGGGAAGTAAGACCTCAAGCGAGGGTCTGTGTCTTTCCTGCGCCAAAGAGCTTGGCATAGCGCCGCTCAATCATATGATTGACAGCTTTGGAGTGTCCGGTGACGAGCTTGACACTTTAAACGCGCAGATGTCAGAATTTATGGAGAGTCTTGGCGTTATGGGCGAAGGCGGAGACCCGTCCGCTCTTATGGAGCAGTTCTCCGGCGGAGCTGACGACGAGGGCGGCGCGGCTACCGCTCCGCTTGACATATTTAGAGAATTCTTTGAAAATATGCCCGGTATGCCCGGCAGAGCGGATGACAAAGAGAATAAGAACAGTCCGAGGGAGCTTAAGGACAAATCCGAAAAAAAGAAAACGAACAAAAAAACAATGCTTGACACCTACGGCGCAAATCTTACCGAAAAAGCTGCAAGAGGAGAGGTTGACAGAGTAGTAAACAGGAATACCGAGATTGAACGTGTAATACAGATACTAAACCGCCGCTCAAAAAATAATCCCGTACTTCTTGGCGAGCCGGGCGTTGGCAAGACCGCCGTCGCGGAGGGGCTGGCGTGCAGAATATTTGAGCGTTCCGTTCCTCCCAAGCTGTTTGATTATCAGCTCTATCTGCTTGACTTTACCGCGCTTGTCGCCGGTACTCAGTTTCGCGGCCAGTTTGAGGCGCGATTGAAAAATTTACTGAACGAGGCGGCGGAACGCGGAAATGTGATACTCGTTATAGATGAAATACACAATATTGTCGCGGCGGGTGACGCGGAGGGAGCTATGAGCGCCGCAAATATACTAAAACCCGCTCTTGCGAGAGGCGAGATACAGATTATCGGCGCGACCACTCTTACAGAATACCGCAAGCATATAGAAAAGGACAGCGCTCTTGAACGCCGTTTTCAGCCGGTGCTTATTGACGAGCCATCCATAGAAGAAAGTATAGAAATTCTCAGCGGTATAAAGGACTATTATGAGCGCTATCACAACGTAAAAATTTCCAATGAGATAATCGAGCAGTCGGTAAGGCTGTCGGAGAGGTATATTACGGACCGTTTCCTGCCCGACAAGGCGATTGACGTCATAGACGAGGCGGGGTCAAGGGTAAATTTGAAAAATAAGGCTCTCTATGATGTAAAGGCGCTCAGCGACCGCATGTCGGTTTTAGACGACGATATGGAAAAAGCCACGGAGGATGGTGATTTTGAAAAAGCCGCCCGTCTGCGTACTGAAAAATACCATGTGGAAAATGATTTGGACGCCGCCAGAGCCGAGGCGGCAAAGGCTGAAATTACCTTTGACGATGTAGCGGCTGTAATAGAAGGCTGGACCAAAATACCCGTACACCGTCTTACCGAGGACGAGGCGGCAAAGCTCCTGAACCTTGAAACGCGTATACATGAACGCGTTATCGGCCAGGACGAGGCGGTTAACGCTGTCGCGCGGGCTATAAGGCGCGGCAGAGCGGATATAACCACACGCAAGCGTCCGGTGTCCTTCATTTTTGCCGGCCCGACAGGCGTCGGTAAAACAGAGCTTGTAAAGACTATCGCTGAGGTTATGTTCGACAATGAGGAAGCTCTTATACGTATAGATATGTCGGAGTATATGGAAAAGCATTCGGTGTCAAAGCTTATCGGCTCTCCGCCGGGATACGTCGGCTATGACGACGCCGGTCAGCTCACCGAAAAGGTACGCAGAAAACCGTACTCCGTTATACTTCTCGACGAGATTGAAAAGGCTCATCCGGAAGTATTTAATCTGTTCCTGCAAATTCTTGACGACGGTCATATCGCCGACAGTCACGGTAAAATTATAAACTTTGAGAATACAATTATAATTATGACCACCAACGCCGGCTCGGAATTTAAGTCCGCGGCGGTAGGCTTTAACTCAGATGATGAGATAAGGCTTGAGGATAATGTGAATAATAGTCTGAAAAAATTCTTTAAACCGGAATTTTTAAACAGAATTGACGAGATTGTAACGTTTAAATCGCTTACCAAGGATAATTTGAGAGATATTATTGATTTGCTGCTTAAGGATATTGTCGCCAAGCTGCACGAGAAGGGCGCTGAAATTGTTATTACAGACAGCGCGAAGGAGCTTATACTGGAAAAGGGATATGACAAGAAGTACGGCGCAAGACCGTTAAAGCGCACGATACAAAAGTTTCTGGAGGATAAGCTGGCGCAGCTGTATTTGACGGGCAGGATAACGCAAGGCTGTACGGTCACTGCGGACCGCAGCGGAAAAGAATTATCTGTAATTTCCACACAGAGGCTTATTGAAAATTAGAAAAAATTTCCTGTGATATTTTACTTAGCTGTGCAGATAATATTACTGTGCAGAGCATAATAATTCATGGAGGTAAATATCATGGCTTGTAATTGCGATAACCAAAACCAGAACAAGAGCATTAAGTGTACTGTGACACAGTGCGCAAATCACTGTGACGTAGCAGACTATTGCTCGCTCTCAGCTATTCAGGTCGGCACTCACGAGGCTAACCCGACTATGATTGAGTGTACTGATTGTACTTCGTTTGAATTAAAGAAGTAATCCGGCATTTTCAGAACCCGAAAAATTGCCGCTGTACGCGACAATTCAGACTGTAGACAAAATGTAACAGACAAAACACCACTTTTATGATATAATATATATCAAAGAAAGTGGTGTTTTGTTATGTAAAAAAAGGAACAGGGAAAGAAGCCAAAGTCAGATACACATGGTAAGCATAGAGGATTTAGTACCGCGGGAACATCTCCTGCGAAAAATTGACGCGGCGATAGATTTTGATTTCATATACGACGAAGTGGAAGGGATGTACAGCGATTTTGACGGAGGACGTCCGGGAATTGACCCTGTGTCTTTATTCAAGATTGTAATGATACAATATATATTCGGCATAAGAAGTATGCGTCAGACGATAAAAGACATAGAGGTAAATAATGCCTACTGTTGGTTTATCGGTTAGTCGTGCGGTTCAGTAAGGGTCAACCGGCGAACAAAATCCTCATTACGCGCTATAATAAAAAAAGACCTGCCAGTCATAAAAGACACATAAGTCCGGCGGTGAAGTGTCAAAAGTAAATTAAATAAAAGAGTATATATAATTTGTTTAATTTGCTGAAAAAACAAAACGACTGCCTAAGACCTGCGTATTTGGCAACAGATGCGTAGCCGGCAGACCAATATTAAGCGCGCTTGCGTGCTGCCGGCAGTATTAGGGCTTTGCTCGAGAATGAAATACCACCCGCTATGGTCGGGCGTGATATGGCAGTGTTTTACGGAGGGTATTTTTTGTGTTGACTATACAAACGAGATATGCTAAAATTATAACAGTAAGTGAAATGACGAATTGAATTTTTTAACCGAAACAGGGGAATGAAAATGAAAATAGCAAACGGAATGGAATTTATAAATGATGAAACAGCAATCGGAAAGTGGAAAAATATTGGCTGGTTCGGCGGCACAGACAGCAATTCTATCGAAAAGCTTAATAAAAAAAGCGGTGAATACGAGGATTTGTTTTTCCTTCCCAACGGCGAAAGTTACTGGATTTTCGAGGGTTGGACAAAAGGCGTTTTGCTGATACATTACGGCGGATATGAGCCTATTCTTACATATAGATATGATATTCATCAAATGAATGATAAGTATTATCTCTTGTTAAGACTTGACGGTAAAACTGAGGTGTTTGTTAAGACAGACAGTAAACAATATACAAAAGCAACGCTTGGAAATCACGACAATATAGATATGCCGTTTGAAAATGACGGGAGGATTATGGGAAAATGGAAATCGGTTGAATTTGTTGATAAGATAGAAAACTATTCACCGGACAATAAAACCGATGAATTATATCTAAAGTCTGTTGAATTTTTTCCCGACGGGCGGTGCGAGCAGGTATATATGGATGATGTATGGCAAGACAAATGGACAAAAGGCTTTGTTTTTAATCAGCATCGTACAACTGCGGCCGCCTATACAATCAGTGAGATAAACGGGGCAGAATATCTTTTTATTGAATGGAAAATGGGCGACTATATTTACGGAGGATATAAGCCAAGCTACTACGTGTTTATCAGAGCATAGCCGTCCGCTTTAAAATTCAGTTTGTCGGTTAGATATATTCGGAAAAGGGCGTGTGAGCTTTTTTCTGTAAAATTAATTTTTCTATGATAAAATACAATGATTTATGGGCAGGAAACACATCTTTAATTTTCCAACTCCTAAGCGACAATGTCTTTAACTAGAGCCTGTTGACGCAAATTAAAAAATATGATATAATACACATATGAAAATAAGTGATGCGCAATATGAACGGATAGCCGGTTACTTTCCTGTTCAGCGCGGAAATGTAAAAACAGATAACCGAGATTTTATCAATGCCATACTTTACATAGCCGAAAACGGGTGTAAATGGAGGGCACTTCCGGCGGAGTTTGGAAAATGGCAGACGATATACAAAAAGTTTAGCAGATGGGCAAAAAGCGGCGTTTTACAACGCATTTTTGCCGCTTTGCAAACTGAAGAAATCATTGCGATTCGAGTTTCAAGCGGAGAATGTCACGACGGGCCGGAAGGACGAATCTTAATAGAAAAAATCAGAGACGGATTTCCGGGAACGTCTCTTTTGATGAATCCAAGAACAATCGGAAAGAGCCGTGGGAATACGACAAAGAAACGTATAAAAGACGAAACATTGTTGAAAGATTGTTTCGCAGACTGAAAGAGTTTCGAAAAATTTGCACTCGCTATGATAAAACTGACGTTATGTTCATGGCGTTTATTCAATTCGCTTTTATTGTTATTTGGTTGAATTAGTGTCAACAGGCTCTAAATGACATTGTGCTATGCGGGTGAATTTTTATTTCTTTATATTTTTCTAAAAATTTATCCTGCATTGAATGGGAGTGGACAAACAGCGAATACTATGATATAATATAACCATGAGAAAAGCAAC
>CAZWMB010000021.1:0-23518 GCA_964634635.1 uncultured Lachnospiraceae bacterium | reverse complement strand
ATTTTTCCGCATTTGGGACGTCTCTTGTCCTCGCTAATCGTTGCTTTTCTCATGGCTGTATTATATCATAATATTCGTCATTTGTCCACTCCAATAACACAAACAGGCGATACCCGACAAGTCTACCGCCCGTTAGCTTATGACAGCATAAGCACAATTTCAAGCACGATAACCACCGCGCTCAGAATACTCAAAACCGTTACTCCGAGCACGCATTTCTTTTTCAGCTTTGACACGCTTGTTTCCATATCGCTAAGCGCGTTTTTCGTATTAAGCTGCGTATTTTTCAAATCAAACACGCTGTCATTCAGCTTAGACACCCAACTGACCGTCTGCTTTATTTCGGTGATGTCCTCCCCTATTTCAGCCATCGCGCCGCGTACGTCCTTGAAGCCGTCCGCGCAATCCCTGCGTACGACGCCGTTTTGCGCATCCATAGCGCAAAGTTTTTCGGTTATATTATCAAGCTTTTTCATAAGCTCGGTAATATCCGCCGATATACAATCGGCCTTGCGCGAAGCGGCAAATACATTCTCATTATTTTCGGGTTTGCTCTCAGCTTCGGCGCTTTGCGCCTCCGCGCCTTTATCGCCGGGCTTTTCACCGCTGTTTTCCGCCTCATTTCTGAAGACCGCGGAATTCTCTCGACGCGTTTTTATTTCATCAACCTTGCTTGTGAGAGTATCCTTTATATCACCGGCTGTTTTCTTAAACCTGTCAATGACGCTCTGCAAATTTATTGTATCGTTAAGATTTATTTTCTGTGTATTTTCAACAAGTTCAGCCGGCTTTCCGTTTAATTGTATATCCGCGTTTTCAAGAAATTCCGCGTACTCCTCGTCAGTACCCGTATAGAAAGCGTCGTTTCCGTTATACGACTCTATTTTCGCGTTCTTGCCCATATGCTCACCCTTTTTTCCATGAAAATTACTTATAAACTCGCTTCGCTTTTGCGCTGCGTTTTGTACAATTTTATCCAAAAAGTCAGACATGTTACTCCTCGCTGTCGGTATATTCCACCGTCGTTTCCGCCTGAGCCTCCTCGTCAGACTCCAGCTTTTTTCCGCATTTTGAGCAATACGCGTCGTCATGATGATTAAACGCGCCGCACGCGGGACACTCAACCGTTTCCTTCAGCTCCGCGAGGCGCTCCTTAAGCTCCGTCACCTCACCATTCAGCGCGTCAATTGTTTCTACCTTCTCAGCCAGAGCGTCTGCCACTTCACCTGTTTTTTTACTGCTTTCGTATACGGTTTTACCGATTTCCGCATAAACCTCCTTTATCTTATTCCGGGTTTCACCAATCGCAAAATTAAGCTTGGTCTGCTGTACAACATTATTTGTCTTTTCAAATACGGACTTGCCGATTTTTACCGCTCCGTCCTTGGCCTTGTATGCCTGCTCCTTGATTTTATCAAACATTTCCTCCATTTTTATATCTCCTTTCAATTATTATAATATGCTGCTCATATTATTTATCCGCAGTCCCGTATTATTATAATATCACATTTTTCGCCATTTTTATATAACATTTATGTTATTTTTTCTTTTCAAAACGGTATTATACATTTATCTTACTTTACATAAATATAACAATATCTTTTTAAAATAATTAAAATATCTCCGCTATCAAGGTTATTTGCTCTTCCTCCGGCAGAACCGGAGGTTTATTTCCGCGTCTAAGGACGTTAAAAAAAGAAACGCGGTATCCCTATCGATAACGCGTCTCTTTCACATATCTGTCCGTTAACGCAATCAGCCGACAAGCGTTTCAACATACGCCTTAATCTTGTCGCACTTAGCGTTAGCGAAGAACATTGTCTTGAAATTCTCGCCCGCGACAGCGCCCTTTACAAGCTCCTGATCGAGAGCGGGCAAAATGTCGAGCAAATCTCTGTGAGTAACCTTCTTAACCTCATTGAGGATTTTAGCGTTTCTCTGCTCGGGAACGGCTCTCTCCTTCGGGTAGCCCCCGCCCCACTCCTCAACGAACAGCTTTTCAAACACATACTGAAGATTAAGCTCCGCGCCCCAGCCCCAGCCTTTAGCGAACGGCAGCGCAATACAGTTTCCGTTGTTTACCTGTGTGAACTGGTAAGCATCCGTAGGGTCCGCAACATGACCGCAAAGCACGCCGGGAAACGCATTGCAGGCAAGACACGCTCCCTCGCCGGTACCGCAGCCTGTGATTACAAGGTCGGCAGCGCCTGAATTTAAAATAATAGCTGCAAGAATACCAATCTGCACGTATGTAAGCTGAGCCTCGTCCTCCGCCGTATACATGCCATAATTGAATACCTCGTGACCCAAAGGCTCAACTACCTTCTTGAGCGTTTCCGCAATCACGCCGTTCTTTGCCGCTTGACTGTTCTCGTTAATTAAAGCAATTTTCATTGGAATAACCCTCTTTCTTTGAATTTTCTTATATTATATCAAAAATCCGTGATGTTTGCAATACTCAAATTAAAAAAAGATTTGAAAATATTGTATTGAAAAAAACGCGCTCAGGAGATATAATATTGTATAGATAAAAACGGACGGGAGATAATTATGGACAAATTAGTAAGAGGAAACAGCACGGACGGCGCGATACGCGTTTTCTCGGCGGTTACGACGGACCTTGTAAACAAGGCGCGGAAAATACACGGCGCCTACCCTGTTGCCGCGGCGGCGCTGGGCAGACTGCTCACAGGCGCGGCGATCATGGGCGCGGCGGAGCTGAAAAACGACGCCGACAGCATGACGATACAAATAAAAGGCAACGGTGAAATCGGTACTCTCACGGCGGTCACCGACTGCCGCAGTCATGTGCGGGGATATGTGTCAAACCCATTTATACACAGAGCCCCGAACAGCAAGGGCAAGCTTGACGTCGGAGGAGCTGTTGGCGAAGGATACCTGACGGTTATACGCGACCTCGGCATGAAGGAACCGTATGTCGGACGCGTACCTCTTGTGTCGGGCGAGATTGCCGAGGATCTGACATACTACTATGCGAAAAGCGAACAAATTCCTACATCTATCGCGTTAGGCGTGCTTGTGAATACGGACAATTCGGTAATCGCGTCCGGCGGCTTTATGATACAGCTTATGCCTGAGGCGACCGAGGACATGGCGGTGCGGCTTGAGAATATCTTAAAGGAACTGCCTCCGATTACGGAAATGATACACAGCGGCATGAGCGCCGAGGACATTCTGTTTCGTGTGACTGAGGGCTTTCCGATGCTTTGTGAGAACAGGGCGGCAAAGCCGGTATATGAGTGCGAATGCACAAAGGAGCGTATGGAAAAGGCTTTGATTTCAATAGGCAGGGACGAGTTAAAATCGCTGATTGAGGAGCGGGGAGAGGCGGAAATGACCTGTCAGTTCTGCAATAACAGGTATACCTTCGGCAAAGCCGAGCTAAAGGAGCTTTTAAAAAAGGCAAAATAAAAGAAGAAGTAAAAGGAGAAGTAATATGGATATACTTACAATAATTACGCTCTGCGCTGTAATAATATGCATAATCCTTATTATCGCGCTGCGCGGCAGGAGCGGCAGCAGCCGTGAGCTGGAGCATCTGCGCGGCGAGTTCGCTCAAAATCAGGCCGCTATGCGCCGTGAAATTTCCGACAGCATACAAACTTCCGTACGCAATCTCGGTGAAATAGTGACGCAAAATCAAAGAAACACGTCCGAGGTACAGAACCGGCGTCTCGATGAAATCGATAAATCCATAACGCAAAAGCAGGAAATACTGTCGCAAAACGTACAAGTGCAGATGAAACAGCTTGAGGAGCGCTTTAAAACGCTTGAGAGCACCAGCGAGCAGCGTCTGAACGACATGAGAGAAACAATTGCAAGGCGCTTGTCTTACATACAGGAGGACAACAACAAAAAGCTAGACGACATCCGTATTACAGTGGATGAAAAGCTGCAAAAAACGCTTGACGAAAAAATGACAAATTCATTTAAGCTGGTCAGTGAAAGACTGGAGCAGGTTTATAAGGGGCTGGGTGAGATGCAGACAATCGCGTCCGGAGTCGGAGACTTGAAAAAGGTGCTTTCAAATGTCAAGACAAGGGGTATTTTGGGAGAAATACAGCTCGGCGCGATACTCGGTGAAATACTGAATACCGACCAGTACGATACGGAGGTCGCCACTGTGCCTGACAGCAGAGAAAGGGTCGAGTTCGCCGTAAAGCTTCCGGCAAACGAGGACGGCTCCTTCATATATCTCCCGATTGACTCAAAATTTCCGGGCGATACCTACGCCGCTCTCCAGGATGCGTACGAGAGCGGTGATGCGGAAAGCATAAAATCCGCGTACAAAACGCTTGAAAACGTTATAAAGGGCTGTGCGAAGGATATACACGATAAATATGTGTGTCCGCCGCATACAACAAGCTTCGCTATTATGTTCCTGCCGTTTGAGGGACTGTACGCGGAGGTTGTTAACCACGGTCTTGTAGAGGCGCTGCAGCGCGACTACTGCGTAAATATCGCGGGGCCGTCAACAATGGCGGCTATGCTCAACGCTCTGCAAATGGGCTTTAAGACACTGCAAATACAGAAACGGAGTAATGAGGTATGGGAAGTACTGAGCGCCGTAAAAACACAGTTTGACGCCTTTGAAAAGGTGTTTTCCTCAGCGAAAAACCGTATACGTCAGCTTGATGAGGATATGGACAGACTGATAGGCGCAAGGACAAGGGCAATTCAGAAAAAGCTGCGCGGCGTACAGACTCTTGATATAAGCAAATCGGAGCAGATATTGGAGTTAGATTCCGAGCAATAAAAATTTCACGGGCGGTCTTTATTACCGCCCGATATTCTGTATTATTAAAAATCAGCAATCTAATACATTTTAAGTCAAAACAATACGGCGAAACATAAATCTCGTCGTACCCCGCAAACTCCTCGGCTCCTATAAACCGTATCATAAGCTTTGCCATATCGCCGCGCGTAACCTCCGGGTTCTCACCGCGCCCGTCAATTAAACCCTTATTTTGGACGACGCTATACAGCTCATCGTCGTCATAACCGCTGTTAAAATACGGATAAGAAGTCTTTAAGAGCAGGTACAGAAAATCACGCCGGGTAATCTTATCGTCAGGTTCGAACTTATCGCCATCAAAGCATACTCCATAGGACGCGAGTGTTTTTATCTGATTTTCCGCGTAATGACCGTCAATATCGCTGTACTCAATTGTTTTTCCGTCCGGCTTGATTTCATCTCCGTTATAGTCAATACTTTTTCCGCTAAACGAATCTATCATAGCCCGGCTTTCAAATGTATACAGCGCCTTTGCGGCTGTTTTTCCATCCTCGCCTGTCACGGGATAATACGCAATATCATACGAAACCGCCTCAAACAGCTTATCCGCCGCCTCGTCCGCGCTAATCGCATCGTCAACCGGAGGAAATTCCGCGTTTGCCGTATAATTTAATCCATAGCTTACAAGAGCGCCGTCACGGTTGACTTCGATATTTATCGTGTCGCCCATAACCTTAATACCGTTCACGTAACGGATGTACAAAGCGGTATTACCCGAAACCGACTCAAAACGGTACTTCGATTTTTTTATCGCCGACAAGCGCGTCAAAAATATCCTGTGCCGCCGCTTTTATTTCCTCCTCAGCCGATTCCCAATCCTCATACCCGCTAACGCGGCTGCCGTATGTACGGAAAATTTTTATTTCACCCGTTTTCGCGTCTGCGTTGACATAAGCCTGCTCATCACCGTCAAGCTTTTCAAGCTCGTCTGTTTCGGCCGGGGAAAGACCTCTGTCCGAAGCATCGCTTGACTCTGCCGAATAATCCGCTTGGCCGGCGCCCGTTTTTTAATCGGCGTCTGTTTCCGGCTCGTAAACCTCTCCGGTAACCGCGCTTATGTACTTATCGCCCGCGGCCGACACATACGCCGGAAACGCCGCGACTCCGTTTTCGCCTCGTCCGGCGTTACCTTGGGAAACGACGGATTATCGCTGTAATCACCGTCGCTGACCTTATAATAGTCTGTTATAACGTCGTCGGTATTATAGACGATACCGACAGTCTTGTCGTTTTCTTTTGCGGTCCATGAAAAATGATACTCCGTGTATCCGTTCGTTTCACTTGTATAATCGTTTGAAAAATCGGTGTACTCGTCCTGTATTCCCGCGCGGTTCTTTACGTCAACAATAATTTTCTCAAGATTACCGTCCGCAGACGCACACGGCGCAAAAGCCGAAATCGCCATCGACAGGGCGATAACCGCCGTAAGTAATTTTTTCATATTTTCTCTTCCTTAAATTTCGCTTTCTGTATATCTATATATAATACAGCGCGGAAAGCAAAAAGCGCGGCAATAATTTTTTATTATATCTGCGCAAGATAAAGCGCGCCGCTGTAAACGGCGGCGCGCGCATGTAATTCCTCTTATCCCATTATCCCATCATCGCGATTGCGTCCCTGAGCCACCATTCGCCGATATCTATCGCCTTATACAAATTATCTCTTTCACCCTTGCGGTATACCGTGCCTTTCCCAAGCTCTCCGGTATTATCCATAACCTGTATTATAACCTTTGTTGAGGATTTGATGTCCTTATTTTTTTTGCTTTCCACAATGTCCAGAGCCAGAATACATTTGTCCTCCAGATTTCCGTAATAAATTCTGTCGCCGCATCTTAAAAGAGGTTTACCCTTATACATAAGCAGCTTTTTTTTCTTCGGAGCCGTTTTTGCCGTCGCCATTTTTCATTCTCCTTCCAAGGCAATTTTAATAATTATACCGTATTATCTTATTCTTAGATTGTATTATATCACATTACAGAAATAATTTCAATATCCTGTTGACAAACATTTACACAATATATTTACCCGTCCTTTTCATACATGAATTCCTTAAGCCTATCAATAAGCTCAACCTTATTGCAGCCGTTTATATACCCTATGATTGCCGCGGCTATCGGTACAAGCAGCATAATAACTCCGGAGTATACCGTAAACCTGCCCATGGACAGTCCCATTATGCCGTTATACGGAAACGACCAAAAATAAAATATCACATTTACAACAACGGGCAGTACGCCCCTGACTCCTGTTTCGTCGCTGAAGTTTCGCCATACAAATATGAAAAGCAGCATCAGCGCAAGCGTCACCGCCGATATAAGCGCGCCGAACAGTACGCCCTTCGCCTTGCTTGGTTTCAGCGGCGTGTACGGTTTATTATCCAGTACCGCGAACTTTTTTGCCGCGATATACAGCATCGCAAAATTGACGGTTATAAATACAACCGACAAAAGCTCCTTCGCCACGCTTACGGTAAGAAAGTAGCAAAAAGCCACCATGCCGAATACAAACGCCACTCCCGACGCGGCAAGCTGCATCAGCAGCATATATACAAATTGGTATCTGACCGTCATTTTTGTTGAGTCCCTCATTTTTAACCTCCCTTTCGTTTTATACGGAGCTGCCCGCAATATATCCGGACGACCAAGCCCACTGCAGATTGTAGCCGCCGCAGTCGCCGTCTATATCCAAAACCTCTCCAACCGCGTACAAGCCTTTGAGCAGCTTTGACTCCATTGTATCGGCGCAGAATTCATCAGTACGCGCTCCGCCCTTTGTGACCTGCGCGTTATTCCACGACATTGTTCCTGTGATTTTAAAATCCCACTTCTTGATTATATGACACAGCTTTTCGATTTCCCGAGGAGTGAGAGCGCTTACGCTTCTTGAAAGCGGCTCCGCTCCGACCGTCTTTAACAAAACCTGTCCTACCCTTTTATTCAGCATTCCCGCAAAAAAATTTTCCAACGTGGGCGCGGGTATCTTCTTCACTCGCGAGCTTAGCATATTATACAATTTTTCCTGACTGTATTCGGGCATTATGTCCAGAGAAATTATGTCCTGAGCCTCAAATCCGGAGGAAAGCGCGAATACCGCGGATCCGGACAGTCCGTATTCGGTGAACAGTACGTCGCCGTATTCGATACGTCCGCCAAGCGCCGCCTTCGCGTCAAGCTTTATTCCCCTGAGCTTTTTCACTGTATCGGTTTCCGTCCTTATCTGAACAAGGGAGGGTGAAAGGTCCGTTATTTTATGTCCGAAAGAGCTTAATATGTCATAGCCCGCGCCCTTGGAGCCAAGATTTGGAGCCGCCCTGCCTCCTGTCGCTATTATTACCTTGTCCGCCTGCGCCGTCTGACCGTTATACGCCTTTATCGTAAATATGCCGCCCTGCTTTGTG
Organism: uncultured Lachnospiraceae bacterium; assembly: GCA_964634635.1. Lineage (GTDB taxonomy): Bacteria > Bacillota > Clostridia > UBA1381 > UBA1381 > Hominilimicola. The sequence goes on along the minus strand of CAZWMB010000021.1, from coordinate 15,303 downwards.
ACGGTCTTTACCTCAAAGGAACCGACGACCCTTACTCCAATCCGTTCGATTTCAAACCTCAGCACGTCCAGTACCGACGACGCCTGACCGCTGTATGGGTACACTCTGCCGCCGTCCTCTGTTTTTGCGACTATTCCAAGCTCCTCAAAAAATTCAATCGTTTCCCGTACCCAAAACCGATTTACGGCTCCAAGTATAAAATCCGTATCGTGACCGTGGTAATGCTCCGCGCAGGCGTTTATGTTTGTCATATTACATCTTCCGTTGCCTGTCGCGAGAATTTTCCTACCCGGTCTTTCCCCGCTTTCGTATACCGTCACTCTCCTGTTATTGCGCGCGGCGGCTATAGCGGCGACAAGCCCCGACGCTCCGCCTCCTATGATCGCCACGTTACTCATCTTTTACGTTCTCCTCCGCCGGCGCCGTCTGTTTCCTCAATTCGCGTTCCTCAAAATAATCCGAAAGTATCGCGCGTATAATCGCCAGTACCGGTACGGAAAACAACATTCCCAAAAATCCGAAAAGCGTACCGCCGACAGACACTGCGAATATTATCCACAGCGGGCGTATCTCAAGCGAATTACCCATAATTCTCGGTCCCAGCAGGTTTCCGTCTATCTGCTGCAATATGAGCAGTACAATTCCGGACCATACTCCCTTCCACACGCCTCCTGTTATAAAGGCGACAATTACCGAAAGAGCAAAGGATATTATGGAACCGAAGTACGGAATCATATCCATAAGACCTATGAACAGTCCGAGTATAAGCGCGTATTTTATATTCATTACCATAAGCGCTATCGAGCATACAACCGCCATGATTGTACAGCATATCAGACGGCTGTATATATAATTTGTAAATATATCGTTGATGCGTTTCGCGTGGCGCGTTATAATCCTGACGCGCTCCTTTTTAAGGAATATTTCCATTATGTGTACAGCCGAGCGCTGAAGTCTGTCCTTGTCAATGAGCATATATATCGACGCTATTACCGCGACAAATATGTCAAACAGACCGCTTGTCATGTTAAACACGCCCTGGGCGTATTTGCCGAACTGAGATATATTTATTGAGGAAATAACTTTTAAAAGCTGTCCGTAAAGGTCAAAGCCGTTCTCGCCGAACGGACTTATACGCCGTACAAGCTCAAAGCTGTTCAGGTATTCCTCAAGGCCGGAGATATACGCCGGCAGATTATTGTACAGGTCGACAAAGTTTTTGTACAGCGCGGGTATGAGCATACGCAGTACCGCGAGTACCGCGGCTATGGCGAGTACGTATATAACAAGTATGCTTATGCCCATGGCGCGCCGCCGGAAAAACGCCTTTTCAGACTTCTTTATCAGGTTTTGCAAGCTCTTGGCCGGCATATTGAGAATATAAGCGATAATAAACGCTATAAAAAACGGTTTCAACGCGTCAATAACAATACCGATATACTTCGTGACGCCGTCAAAATTATCAACGGTTTTATATACAATTATAAGCGCGGCGAAAAAAATAAACGCGGCGAGATAACTATAATATTTTTCGAATTTCTTCATAATATACCTCATATACCTCATAGCGGTGAAACAAGGGGCGGCCCTAAGACCGCCCCTTTAATTTATTCCGAAACTATAACGACAAGCTTACCCACAAACACTCCGTTCGAGGTCGTACCCTTAATTTCAAGCGTCTGTCCTACCGCGACATCCTTCATTTTCTTGCTTACTCCGGTTGCCGTAACAAAGGTTGTCGTATCATCCTTACAGAACACCTGCTTGGCGTCCGTATTTCCCTCCGGTATAATGCTTATAACACCGTATGAGGAGTTTATGGCGGTTACTATTCCCGAAACAGACCCCGACGACTCCTGAGTCGAGGTTGCTACAATCTTTGTAATCGCGTCGCTGTCAAGAGTAATTTTGACCACGTCCCCAACTCTGAAATCATACAGCGTGCCTTCGCTGCCGTTAATTGTTATCTCCGCATCCTTCGGTACCTGGTATGTGGTTTCCTCAGTTTTTCCGTCCAGCAGAACCGTCATGGTCGAGCTGGCGGAAATTGTAATCGACTTTATCGTGCCTTCGTAAACCTTCTTTGTAGAGGTCGCGGTAATTTTTGTAATCACTCCGTATTCAAGAGTAAGGCTGACCTTGTCTCCCTTATATATATTGTCAAGATCCACCGTCGCGTCATTTTTCTTTACCGTTACATCGTCGCTTATGCTGTATGTCTTACCGTCATATTCCTCGTTGGCATGACTGATTGTCAGCGTTATATCGGTTCCTATGTCAAGGCTTTCGACAGTCGCGTTTGAAATTGTCGTTGACTTTACCTCGCCCGTCATCTTAACGATAACGCCGTTTGACAGCTCCAGCGTTACAACGTCTCCCGCCGTGAAACTCCTTACGGTCGCCGGACTGTTGTCGTAAGTGACAACAACGCTCTCCGAGCATTCATAGCTCTGATTTGCCGTTTCGTTATCGGGTTTTATTGTAATTATTGATTTGCCCGATCTTGACGCGTAGCTTACATACTTGCCTGTAATTGTTTCGTCCGGAACGGACGAAATCACATCTATTCCCGCGAGCGTACCGCCCGACAGCGTAAGCACCGCGTCAATATTCTCACTGAGACTGATTGCCTGAACGCTTTCTCCCAGACTTCTTATCGCGGTATCGTCAGTATACGTATACGTGCTGCCGTCGTCAGCGGTAATTTCCATATTGTCCGTGTCAATACCGACTATATTTACTCTTTCAAAGCTATAATCCGTCTTATCAACCGTGCGGGAAAGCATGACCGCCATCTGACTTCTCTTTACCGCGGTGTTTGGCGAAAACTCTCCGTTGCCCATGCCCTCCATTATCCGCGCCTCGGTCGCGTACGCAACGTACTGGATTGCGTTTGAGGGTACCTCGCGCGCGTCGGCATAGTCAAGAACGACGCCGAGTTCGGAAAGAGCCTCATTCTCGCCGCCCATTGCCTTGGTTATAATTATAGCGGCCTCATATCGTTTCATAGCCGTATTTTTCTCGTCGCCAAGCAGATATGTATCAAGATCCGTCTTTTTCAGCGCGCCCTTATACATAAGATAGACAATCTCATCGCTTCCCCATGTCAGACCGTAGCCGTCAACCACACTGTCGTACTTTTCATGAGCAAGCGCAAGCACCTGCGCGTTAGTATTGTTGTTTGACCCCATCGCTCTCGCGAAAAGCGACAGCGCCTCCAAACGCGTCACGTCGTTGTCGGGTCTGTATGTTCCGTCCTCATATCCCGATATAAGTCCCTTTGATACCATATCATTTATATATGTGACCGCCCATGAGTAATCCTCGCTGTTCAAATCGGTAAAAACAGACTTTATTGTGGTTGTAGCGGTCACGGTCGTATCCGTGTCCGTATCCTCGCTCACAGGCTCCGCGAATACCGGCGCCGCCATTGACGCCGCGGCAAGAAACGCGGCGGTAAGCTTTATTATCCTTTTCATAATTCCGCTCCTTTTACGTATAGTTTTTGATAGTATAATTTTAACATAACTCAGCAATTTCTGCAATAGCTTTTTAAAAATTTACATAAAATTCATTTTATGAAAAAATTAAGCAATATTTGCATACAATTCGGCAAATTTTTTTAGTGCAATTTTCCGGAAAATATTGTATACTGTATGTAGTACAATTTCCATATGAAAGGACTGTCAAATAATGAATAAGGTTAAAATCCGCAGGGAGGACGTTGTTATACCCACGTATGAAATCGGCGAATACAGCAAAATCCCTATGTTTCTTGAAAAAAGAGTATACCAGGGCAGCTCGGGACGGGTGTACCCGCACCCCGTATGCGAGAATGTGTCCGACAAAAAAACAGACAAGACATATACAGCGGTATATCTCGAAAACGAGTATCTGCTTGTCATGATTTTGCCTGAAATAGGCGGGAAGATACACCGCATACTCGACAAAACCAATAATTATGACGCTGTTTACCACAATGAGGTAATCAAGCCGGCGCTTGTGGGGCTGGCGGGTCCGTGGGTAAGCGGAGGTATTGAATTTAACTGGCCTCAGCATCACAGGCCGTCAACCTTTGATCCCATCGATTTCACTGTCAAGGAGAACGTGGACGGTTCAGCAACGGTTTTTGTAAGCGAGATAGAGAAAATGCACCGCACAAAGGGCATGGCGGCCTACACGCTCTACCCCGGCAAGGCGTATCTTGAAATCAAAGGACAGCTATACAACCAGACCGACAGACCGCAGACCTTTCTTTGGTGGGCAAATCCGGCTGTGCCGGTAAACGATTATACGCGCTCCGTATTCCCTCCCGACGTACACGCCGTCATGGATCACGGCAAGCGCGATGTTTCACGGTTCCCTATTTCCACAAGCACGTACTATAAAATTGACTACAGCGAGGGCGTGGACATTTCAAGATACAAAAATATTCCGGCGCCGACCTCATACATGGCGTACCGTTCGGATTATGACTTTATCGGCAATTATGACTACAAAAGGGACGCGGGACTGCTCCACATCGCCGACCATCACATATCTCCGGGCAAAAAGCAATGGACCTGGGGCTGCGGCGACTTCGGCAAGGCGTGGGACAGAAATCTTACAGACGAAAACGGTCCGTATATAGAACTTATGACCGGTATATTCACCGACAATCAGCCTGACTTTACCTTTATCGCTCCGTACGAGGAAAAAAGCTTTACTCAGTACTTCCTGCCGTACAAGAGTGCGGGCGCGGTAAAAAACGCGTGTCTTAACGCTCTTATAAATCTTGAGGTCATGGACGGAAAAGCGCTCGTCAGCGTGTACTCTCCGGAAATCAGGGAGGTAAGGATCAAGCTGCGCGGCGCAGTGAAAACCTACATATCAGAGGACGCCGCGCTCTCCCCGGAAACGCCGTACAACGCCGCTGCCGCGCTTGACTCGGACAGCGAGTACGACCTTACCCTTACGGTAAGCGATATTGACGGAAACACAATAATCTCGTATTCTCCGGTAAAGGAGGAGTACGAGCCTACTCCCTCTCCTGCGGAGAAATGCAAAAAGCCGTCGGATATTCATTCGCTGGAGGAGCTGTATCTGACCGCGCTGCATCTGGAGCAGTACCGTCACGCCACCTTCCGTCCGGAGGATTATTATCTGGAGGGACTGCGCCGCGACAGTACTGATATACGTCTTAACAACGCCTACGGCAGGTATCTGTATGACAGAGGCGAGTTTAAAAAAGCGGAAAAGCGCTTCCGCGCGGCTATAAAAAAGTCCGTGTGGAAAAATCCCAATCCGTATGACTGCGAGCCGTATTACAATCTCGGTCTTACCCTGCGCAAGCAAAAACGCGACGACGAGGCTTTTGACGCGTTCTACAAGGCTATATGGTCCGGCGCTATGCAGGACAAGGGCTTTTATCAGCTCGCATGTATCTCGGCAAAACGCGGCGATTATACTCAGGCGCTTGAATTCGTCGAGCAGTCGCTCCTTAAAGGCGCGCATAATCTGAAGGCGCGCAATCTGAAAACCACCCTGCTGAGACTTTCAGGTCATCTCATGGACGCAAAGCTGTACGCGAACGAAACAATAAATATCGACCCGCTTAACTACGGCTGCCGCTATGAGCTGTTTCGCGTGACAGATGATTTTTCCGTCCTGAACGAGCTGACAACAATCATGCGCAGCGACGTGGACAATTATATAGAGCTATCCCTGGACTACAACGAGTTCGGTCTGTACGAGGAGGCGGCTAAGGTACTCGCGCTCATATCGCAGGCGGATAAGCCCATGCTGCACTACTATATGGCTTACTACTCAAACAGCGAGGTAGAGCTTGACATTGCGTCAAAATGCAGTGTAGACTACTGTTTCCCGGTACGTCTGAACGATATACTCGTGCTTGAATACGCCATAGCTCACAAAAGCGACGACGCGAACGCGCATTATCTGCTAGGAAATCTCCTGTATGACAAGGGACAGTATGAAAGAGCGTTTGAGCGCTGGAAAAAGTCGGAAGAGCTTGACCCGTCCAACCCGATTGTACACAGAAACCTGTCGCTCGCGTATTTCAATAAGCGCTCCGAGCCTGAAACGGCGATCGCGGAAATGGAAAAAGCGTTCCGTCTTGCGCCGCATAACGCAAGACTTTTGTACGAGCTTGACCTGATATATAAGCAAACGAACGTACCCGTAAAAAAAAGACTGAAGCTCCTGTCCGACAACGAGGAGCTGACCTCGTCGCGCGACGACTTGTATACGGAATACGTTACGCTCCTAAACAGCGAGGGCTGCTATGAGAAAGCGATTAAGGCTATAAGCGCGCGCCGTTTCCACCCATGGGAGGGCGGCGAGGGTAAAATCACGGCTCAGTACAAAAGAGCGCTTATCGGTCTTGCCTGCGCCGCTATAAACAGCGGCGACACGGACGGCGCTGCGCGGTATCTCGAAAGCGCGCTTGTCTATCCCGAAAATCTGAGCGAGGGCAAGCTGTACGGCACGCTTGACAACGACATATATTATCTGCTCGGCAGAGCGTTTGAGAAAACGGACCGCATAAAGGCGAACGAGTATTACGCTCTCGCGCTGCGCGGCCCGGATAATCTGTCCTCGGCTGTATACTACAACGACCAGCCGCCGGAAATGTGCTTTTACCGAGCTATGGCGGCGCGCGCTCTCGGCAGAGAGGGAGAGGCGCGCGGTAAATTCAATAAGCTGCTTTACTACGGTCTGGAGCATATGTCCGACCATGTCGAAACGGATTATTTCGCCGTGTCTTTGCCGGACTTCCTCATATTTGAAACCGACCTCGACAGAAAAAACAGAGTACACTGCTGTTTTCTCGCGGCGCTCGGCTACGCGGGTACAGGCGATACGGCGTCCGCCGCGAAATACGCCGAAAACGGACTGCGTGAGGACAACTCACACCAGGGACTTATTTCTCTGATGAAATATCTTGAAAGGATTTAAACCGTATGCGTACTATTGATTTATCGGGCAAGTGGAGCTTTGAAACGGACGAAAACGACGAGGGTATAAAAGAAAAATTTTACAGCCGCAGACTGCGGGGCGGTGATTTTATCGTACCCGGCGACGCGTGCTCAAACAAAATAGGCAAAAAGGCGGAGCCGTTTGATAAAATGACGCGTGAAACTGTACGTTCCCTTCGTCCCGCGTACGAATACGTAGCGCCGCTGTGGCTCCGGAGAGAATTTATTCTGCCGGAGGACTTTGAGGGTAAGTACCTTACACTGTTTCTCGAGCGCGTAAACATAGCGTCCGATTTATGGATTGACGGCGTAAAAATCGACAGACAGATTATTGAGCTGTCCGCCCCGCATGTGTATAATCTCACCGGACGGCTTACGCCGGGCGCGCATATTATTACGCTGCGCATTGACAACCGCAACCTTCTCAATATCGACGGTATGGCAAGCGGATACAGCGTCGATACGCAATCGATATGGAACGGCGTTATCGGCAAGTGCGAGCTAAGGTGCGAGGAGATATTCCATATGTCAAACATACAGGTATTTCCTCAGAAAAGGTCCATACGGATTAAGCTTACCGCCCATTCAAACTGTACCGCGCCCGGCGACAGGCGCGAGGTCTCTTTTACCGTAAAGGCGACCGCGCCAAACGGCGCAAGGCAGAAAAAGCGCCGGTATGACGCGACGCTTTTTAATAAAAAACAGATTTGCTATTTTGATTATCCTATTAAAAATCCGGAGTACTGGGATGAGTTCAATCCCGCGCTGTACACTCTATGTCTTACGATGGAATATGGGAACGTACGGGACGAAAAGCGGGTAAGCTTTGGTATGCGTACAATCGAGGTAAGGGACAAGCAATTTATTCTAAACGGCAGACCCATAGCTCTGCGAGGCGCTCTTGACTGCGGCATATACCCTATGACCGGCTACCCGCCGACCTCTCTTGAGGAATGGCTGGAGGTATTTCAGACCGTCAGGGAATACGGTCTTAATCATGTGCGTTTCCACGCGTGGTGTCCTCCGGACGCCGCTTTCAGCGCCGCAGATATGTGCGGCGTGTATGTGCTGGCGGAAATGCCGTTTTGGCTGAACACGGACGTATGCGCGCTCGCCGCGGGCGACGACCCTATCCACGCTGTATATTATCATAACGAGGCGGTAAAAATATCGGAAAATTACGGTAATCATCCGTCCTTTATAATGTTTTCCAACGGCAACGAGCTTTTGGGTGATTTTGAAATGCTTGAAAATATCACGGCGCAGATTAAGGCTCTCGACAACAGACGTCTGTACACGCTGACCACCAATTTTGACCGTCCCGTAACCCCCGCCGACGACTACCTGTCGGCGTTTGAGGCTTACGGACACAGAGTACGCATACAGGTGTTTCATGACGTCGTATCCGAGCATACGCGTCTTTCGTACGACGAGGCGGTAGCGGACACTCCCGTACCGATTGTGTCCTTTGAGGTGGGACAGTACTGCGTGTATCCGGACGTAAACAGCGTTTCTGACTATACCGGCAGCCTCAAGCCCATGAATTTTGAAGTAATAAAAAAGGCTATGGAGGAAAGCGGCGTGTACCGCAAGCTCGGAGATTACATAAAAGCGTCGGGCTGTCTGGCGGCGCTGCTGTACAAGGAGGACATCGAGGCGGCGCTGCGCACCAAGGGCATGGGCGGCTTTGAGCTGTTGGGTCTGTTCGACTATACCGGTCAGTGTACCGCGACGGTCGGTCTTCTGGATGTGTTCCGTAAAAGCAAGGGTATTATATCTGCGCAGAAATTCCGCGAGTTCTGCTCGCCCACTGTGCCTCTGTTAAAAACCGAGCGCGTTTTTTCCGGCGCTGACAGCTTTGACGCGGAGCTGGATTTGTACGATTACAGCGAAAACAGAACGGCGCATCCGGTATACAGTCTGTATATGTACGACGGAAACACTCTGCTCCGCGAGCATAAAACAAAACGAAACCGCGTCTCCTTCCCTCTTGATTTTATCCAAAAGCCTACTATGGTAACGGTAAAGCTTGAGGCGGAGGGCGGTAAAAACGAGTGGAATATATTCGTCTATCCCGAATGCTCCGCAAAGTGCGCCGTCACGATAACGGACAGCTTTGACGCCTTGAAAGAGATTGCCGAAAACGGCGGGCGCGTGATATTTAAAATGACGGAGGAGAACCTTCGCCGTCCGATACACGGACTTTTTAAACCGGTTTTCTGGTCGCCGGCGTACTTCCCCTCTAACCGCGCCTGCGGTCTTATCGCCCTGTGCGCTCATCCGATTTTTGACCTTTTTCCGACCGGTCAGTACGCGGATTTTCAGTGGAAACACCCGATAGACAATTCGGTAAGCGCGGATATATCGCCGCTTGGCGACAGGATAGAGTACATAGTCGAGCCGGTGCCTAATTTTTTTGACAATACGCGCCGCTCTCCGCTCTTTGAGGCTAAAGTCAAAAACGCGGACGTCCTGTTCTGCGGCTTTGATTTATCGGTTGACAGGAAAACCGTAGCCGCGCTGAAAAACAGCATATACGCGTATACCGCCTCGGATAAGTTCAAGCCCTGTCAGGAGCTTGAGCTTGAAACGCTTAAAGAAATATTGAAATAAATATGGAAAGAGCGGAGCGCCTTACGGCGTTCTCCGCTCAGTCCCGACCAATTATCCCTTTATCCTACGTCTGCATTATACAATAATATTTTTTATAAATCAACAGTATTTTTTAACCTGTAAATTAAATGTAAATATTTGGAATTTTATGAGAAATTTTTGTAATTTTACACCCGTTTCTGTAATAGACGCGCAATAAAATTACACCGCTGTTTTCCAAAGTCCGTGAATATTACAGTAGGCGTACACCGCGGCGCGGGCGTCGCGCGGCACGTCGAATACCGCTATCGGGTCGTCGCCGCTGCGCAGGTTAACGCGCTGCTCATGATACTTGCTCTTCACCATTATCCATTGTATACTATGCTCCTTGCTCATACTGTGCAGTACTCTGCCCACGCAGACCGTCAGAATGTCGCCCTCCCGTTTCACAACGGGAATATGCTTTTCCTCCAAGCCGTCCGAAACGTTCGCCCTTACAAGCTCCATTTCACCGCCGCAGCAGGTCAGCTCGTCGCAGCACTGAGGTGTAATCGCCTCCAGAATAACTCCGCAGACCGGACATTTATAAAATTTAGGCTCGTATACCACTTAAAATTTACCTCCATACGGAACAAGCTCCATACGGATAAAATACCCGCGATCCTCCTTGCATACCGGACAAATCTGCGGCGCCTCCTTACCGGTAAAAATATAACCGCAGTTAAGACACATAAAGCCCGTTTCGGTTTTTGAAACAAACAGCTCGTCATTCTCTATAAGCTTTAAAAAATATTCAAACCGCTCGCTGTGCAGTTTTTCCACCCTTGCGATTTCCCTGAAGATATACGCCTCCGAAGCAAAGCCTTCATTTTCGGCTGTATCCGCAAAGGACTTATACACAACGTCGTGTTCTTTTTTTTCGTTGTCTCTCGCGTTCCTTATAACCTCTTTTATGCTTGAATACTCCTCCACCGGATAACCGCCGTCGACAGTTATTTCCTCTCCCGCCATTCCCTTCAGGCAGTCAAAAAACACCCTCGCGTGCGCTCTTTCCTGCTCGGCGGTAAACTTAAATACCGCCTCGACAACGTACAGCTTTTGCTCCCTCGCCGCCTGCGCCGCAAAGGTGTAACGATTGCGCGCCTGACTCTCTCCCGCAAAGGCGCGCATTATATTTTTATGTGTTTCACTTGACCATAGCTCCATAGTTATCATTCCTTTCTGTCCTTTGTAATGCTATTATTTTCATAAATTTAGTAAAATATACTATACTGTTCACATAAAGCGTATACGCGCGTCTTTTTTATATGTAAACAAGCCCTGAATAAGTCAAAACCATTCCGAAAAGAATATAAACGCCAGAGCGAGCAGCAGCAGCTTGTCGTCACAGTCGTCCAGCAAAAGCGCCAGCGCCACAACAAGAAGTATTATGTCATCCGTTTCAAAATTGTCAAATATACCGCCCGAATGTCCGTCCTTACGGTTATTTTTGTATTTACCGCTTTCACATTTGTTCTCTCTTTTTTCCGGTACGGGAGACGGAGGCGGAGGCGCGGGACATTCCTCCCTGTGCCGCCTTACCGGCTCCGGCATGTCGTTATAGCTGTAAGTTCTATACATTTCCGCCACCTCCACTTGAAATTATTTACGGAGCAGTTTGGTTATATTTGCAAGACCGAGCAGTCTTACCGCCGCATCTATCGAATTCTGTCTGCCCGTACGCATGTACGGTTTCAGCGAAAGCAGAAGATTTGTACGCGGGTCGCTGCGGTTAGCGGATAGACTGTCAACTATGCCTTTAAGCTGCGTTACCTGTTCAAGGGCTCCGCCGTTTCCCTCCGGCAGGATTGTTTGCATGTCCGTATCGTCGGGTCCGCCAAGGGAGTCCATAACGGATTTTATTTTGTCCTCCGCTCCGTCGCCGAGAATATTTTTAAGCGTTTCCATCGCGTCCGCCATGTTTGTTCGCCTCCTTACAGATTTTTCATTATGCGCATCAAATCAGCCGAGCTAAGCCCTGATACGCGCTTTTTTACCTCTGAGGGGTCAAGCTTCGAAAACTCTCGCATAAGCTGTTCCTTATCGGTTGAGTTGATGTGATTTTTCAGGCGTTTGCCATCCGATGAGTTAAGAAATTTATTTATCTCGCGAATTTGATTTTCATCAAAATCCTTCAGTAATCTTTCAAGCTTGTTCATAAAAACACCTTACCTCTCTAACAATATAACTATGATACCTCTGATTATTATATTCTTTTGTATAAAAAAAGAGCCTGTTCGCTTTTTATTTGTAAAATAAATTCCCGTAAATTTATAGAAAATATATATCCATACACGGCTATACTCAAAAATCCTGCATACAAAAAAGCCAAAGCAAATTCAGCTTTGACTTTTTCATTTCAGAACACACTATTTCATAAGATACTCGTTAACAGCGTCAGCCGCCTCGCGTCCCTCGCGTATCGCCCATACGACAAGGCTCTGTCCCCGTCTGCAGTCGCCCGCGGCGAACACGCCGTGCAGACTTGTCTTATGGTCGTCCTCACCCGCCGCTATATTGCTTCTCATATTCGTGGCAAGCGTAAGCTGCCTTATAAGCTCCTGCTCGGGTCCCAAGAATCCCATAGCGACAAGCACAAGCTCACACTCGCGTACCTTTTCCGTACCCTTTACCGGCACGGGAGCGCCGGATGACCAATCAACCTCGACGGTATGTACCGCCCTGACTTCTCCTCTGTCGTCACCCTCGATTTTTGTGACGGTTGTAAGGTACTCCCTCGGATCGTCTCCGTAAAGCTCAATCGCCTCCTCCTGACCGTAGTCCGTCTTTTTGACTACGGGCCATTCGGGCCACGGATTATCCGCTGTACGCGTCTTTGACAGCTCGCCCATAATCTCAAGCTGCGTAACGCTCTTGCAGCCGTGTCTTATTGACGTTCCCACGCAGTCCGTGCCGGTGTCGCCGCCGCCGATTACAATGACGTTCTTTCCCTCGGCGCTTATATACATTCTGTCCTCCAGTCCGGAGTCGAGAAGGCTCTTTGTATTGGCTTTCAGAAAGTCCACGGCGTAGTATACGCCCTTCAGATCAGCGCCCTCTACGGTAAGCGGACGCGGCTTCGCCGAGCCGATACATACCACAACCGCGTCAAACTCGTTCACAAGCTTTACGGCGGGATAATTCTTGCCTATCTCGGTGTTGAGCTTAAACACTATACCCTCTTTTTTCAAAAGCTCAATTCTGCGCTCTACAACGCTCTTATCGAGTTTCATATTCGGTATGCCGTACATCAGCAGCCCGCCGGCACGGTCGGCGCGCTCAAACACCGTCACGCGGTGTCCCATTTGATTAAGCTGATCGGCGCACGCAAGTCCCGCGGGGCCGCTGCCTACTACCGCCACACGCTTTTCGGTCGATTTCCGCGGTATTCTCGGCTTGACCTTACCCTCCGCAAACATGGCGTCTATAATATGACACTCTATATTCTTAACAGTAACGGGCGGGTCGTGCATACCGAGCGTACACGAGCCCTCGCACAGCGCGGGACAAACCCTGCCTGTAAACTCAGGGAAATTATTTGTAAGCGATAAGCGTCTGTACGCCTCGTCCATATCGCCGCGGTACACCAGGTCGTTCCACTCGGGAATGAGGTTGCATAACGGACAGCCGATTGACGTTCTGCCAACCTGCTTACCCGCGTGACAGAACGGTATACCGCAGTCCATACAGCGCGCGCCCTGCAGGCGCAGCTTTTCAAGCTCAAAATGAGTGTGAAATTCCTCCCAGTCCTTCATTCGCTCCTTCGGAGGTCTGTCCTCGGGAAGCTGTCTTTGATATTCTAAAAATCCTGTTGGTTTTCCCATTGATTTCAATTCCTTTCTCTTAGTTCCCTTCGGCTGAGAAAAATTTGTCCCGGCAAAAATCAGCGGAATGGGTAAATTCAATCAGCCGACAGTTCTCCCTTACGCCACCTCAACCTTTTTGCCCGTAACGCTTTCAAACGCTGTAAGCATTGCCTCGCTGCGGTCCGTTCCCTTTGCCAGCTCCTCGTCCAAAACGGTCATAACCTTCTTGTAATCGTTGGGTATTACCTTGACAAACTTTTCCGACTCCTTTGTAAAATTATCCAAAATAGCCTTAGCGCTTTCACTTCCGGTGTACCTTACGTGCTTTTCAAGCATGGCTTTAAGCGTATCGGCGTCTTTATCGGACAAGCCTTCAAGCGACACCAGCTCCTTATTACAGTTTTTCTCAAATTCGCCGTTTCTGTTATATACATACGCTATACCCCCCGACATACCGGCGGCGAAGTTTCTGCCCGTTTCTCCGATTACAGCTACGCAGCCGCCCGTCATATATTCGCAGCCGTGATCGCCGATACCCTCGACAACCGCGCTCATACCGGAATTTCTTACGCAGAAACGCTCTCCCGCCTTACCGCGTATATACGCCTCGCCGGAAATCGCGCCATAAAACGCGACGTTACCGATTATAACGTTATCGCTTGGATCAAAGACCGCCTCCTCCGGAGGAACAACAATTATTTTGCCTCCCGAAAGACCCTTTCCGATATAGTCGTTACTGTCGCCCTCCAGCCTCATTGTGACGCCCGGAGCTAAAAACGCGCCGAAGCTCTGACCCGCGCTGCCAACAAAGCTCAGATTTATGCTGTCCTCGCCGAGTCCCTTCTCGCCGTGCGCTCTGGCAATTTCTGATGACAAAATTGTTCCGACAACTCTGTCGATATTAGTTATTTCAAGCCGCGCCTCAATTTTTTTGCCGTCTTTTACGGCAGGCTCGCAAAGCTTTAGGAGCGTGTTCATATCAAGTGACTTTTCAAGCTCGTGATCCTGCGTTACGTTATGGTAACGCTCGTAATCGTTGGAGCAGATTTTAGGCTGATACAGCAGCGACGACAAATCAACCTCTTTCGCTTTCCAGTTATCCTCTATATTTCTCTGCGACAATCTTTCAACGTGACCGATCATTTCATCAATCGTTCTCACGCCGATTTTCGCCATCCACTCACGCAAATCCCGGGCGATAAATCTCATAAAGTTCTCAACATACTCGGGTTTGCCGCAAAAACGCTTGCGGAGCTTAGGGTTCTGCGTCGCTACGCCCACGGGACAGGTGTCGAGATTACATACTCTCATCATAACGCAGCCTATGGCAATCAAAGGACCCGTCGCGAAGCCGTATTCCTCCGCGCCCAAAAGCGCCGCTATCGCCACGTCGCGTCCTGTCAGTAATTTACCGTCCGTTTCAATTACTACCCTGTTTCTCATATTGTTCATCAAAAGCGCCTGATGCGTTTCCGCGACGCCAAGCTCCCACGGAAGTCCCGCGTGGCGCACGCTCGTTCTGGGAGCCGCGCCCGTACCGCCGTCGTAGCCGGACACGAGTATTACGTCGGCTCTTCCCTTCGCTACTCCCACGGCGATTGTGCCGACTCCCGCCTCCGACACGAGCTTTACCGTTATCCGCGCGTCGCGGTTGGCGTTCTTTAAATCGTGTATAAGCTGCGCCAAATCCTCAATTGAATATATGTCATGATGAGGCGGAGGCGAGATAAGTCCCACTCCGGGAGTTGAGTGACGCGCCTTGGCAATCCACGGATAAACCTTACCGCCCGGAAGATGTCCGCCCTCGCCGGGCTTTGCGCCCTGCGCCATTTTTATCTGAATTTCCTTGGCGTTTTGCAAATAGTGAATATGCACTCCGAAACGTCCCG
>CAZWMB010000020.1:0-23629 GCA_964634635.1 uncultured Lachnospiraceae bacterium | reverse complement strand
TATATATATCATCAAACAAAGGGGTTATGATATGAAAATTCTTATGGTAAACAAATACCTCTGTCAGCGAGGCGGAGCGGAAACCTATGTCATAAAGCTTGGAGAGCGGCTTTCAGCCATGGGACATGAGGTACAGTATTTCGGAATGGAGAATGAGAACAATATCCTTTCCAACCGCGTTGGCTCTTACACGGAAAGCATGGATTTTCATTCGCGGTCGCTGAAACATATGACATACCCCTTTAAAATTATATATTCACCGCGCGCGGCAAAAAGTATAGGCGCGGTTATGGACGACATGGAACCCGATATTGTACATATCAACAATTTCAATTTTCAGCTCACGCCGTCCGTTATATATGAAATAAAAAAGCACGGCGTACCTGTTGTATACACCGCGCATGACGCGCAGCTTATTTGTCCGAGTCACCGAATGAAAAATAAAAGCGCGCGCGGACTTTGCAGGGAGTGCCGCAGGGGATATATTCACTGCCTGAAAAACAAGTGCATACACGGCTCTTATGTAAAGAGCGCAATAGGCGCTGCGGAGAGCTTTATATACCGCCGTATGCATACGTACAGGAATATAGACAAAATCATATGTCCCTCGCTTTTCATGGAAGAGGAGCTTTCGGCAAACCCCGATCTTTACGGCAGTCTGACGACGCTTTATAATTTTATTGACGAGATAGAGCCGAGTGAGTGTGAACGCGAGAATTATGTACTTTACTTCGGCAGATACTCGGAGGAAAAGGGTATAAACACGCTGATAGAGGCTGCGGCGGCGCTGCCTAAAATACAATTTGTGTTTGCGGGCAGGGGCGAGCTGGAGGACAAAATAAATACAGTACCCAATATACGCAACATCGGTTTTAAAACCGGCGGGGAGTTGAATGAAATCATAGAAAGGGCGGCGTTTACGGTACTGCCCTCGGAGTGGTCGGAGAACTGTCCGTTTTCGGTTATGGAGTCGCAGACGCTGCGCACACCCGTACTCGGCGCGCGTATAGGCGGCATACCGGAGCTTATCGACGAGGGCAGAACCGGTATGCTGTTTGAAAGCGGAAACGTGAGCGAACTTACGGAAAAAATAGAGCTTATGCATACCGACAGGGAGCTTTGCGCGCATATGAGCGAATGCTGCGCCGGAATACGGTATGATACCGTGTCGGACTACGCCGTAAAAATCCTTGATATTTACTCGGACTGCATAAGAAGAAATAAGGAATGATACAATGAATATAGCAATGATAGGTCACAAGAGAATACCGTCGCGCGAGGGCGGCGTCGAGGTTGTTGTTCAGGAGCTGTCGGCGCGAATGTCGGCGCTCGGACACCGTGTGACCGCGTACAACCGTATGGGAAAGCATGTTTCGGGCGCTCAAACCGTTAAGGTAAAGGAATACAAGGGCGTAAGGATTAAGACGGTACCCACGTTCCGGAGCGGTAAGCTCAACGCGGCGGCGTACTCGTTTTTAGCCTCGCTTGCCGCCGTGTTCGGAGGGTATGACGTGATACATTTTCACGCGGAGGGTCCCTGCTCAATGCTATGGATACCGCATATGCTTGGCATACCCACGGTCGCGACAATACACGGACTGGACTGGCAGCGCTCGAAGTGGGGCGGATTTGCCTCGGCGTTTCTGAAATACGGCGAAAAAACAGCCGCGAGATATGCGGACGAGGTAATTGTGCTGTCGAAAGGCGTGCGCGATTATTTTAAAAACACATACGGACGCAAAACGAATTTAATCGTAAACGGCGTTGAGGTAAGAGAGTATATGCCGCCTGATATAATTAAAGAAAAATACGGTCTTGAAAAGGACGGCTATATATTGTTTCTTGCCCGCATTGTGCCCGAGAAGGGACTGCATTATCTTATCGACGCGTTCCGCGGTATAAAAACGGACAAACGTCTTGTAATAGCCGGCGGAGTCAGTCATTCCGACGCGTACGCTGAAGAAATACATAAAATGGCGGGCGCGGATAAAAGAATTTTGTTTACGGGATTTGTGGAAGGCGGCGAGCTTTGGGAGCTGTATCATAATTGCCGTGCGTACGTGTTGCCGAGCGACGTCGAGGGAATGCCGCTCAGTCTTTTGGAGGCCATGGGCTGCGGATGTGAGTGCCTTGTCAGCGACATAGACGAAAACAGAGCTGTTTTAAGAGAGTACGGGACTACGTTCAAAAAGGGAAACAGCCGTGATCTCTCAAAAAAGCTTAACGAAATTTTGTCCGCGCCTAAAGGGGACATGTCGGCGCAGCGTGAGTACATCAGAGAAAATTACAGCTGGGACGCGGTTACGCGCGCGACATTGAATATATATGAGAAAACGGTGACAAAAAGATGAAAGAAAGAATTACGCTGTACATAAGGAGCGCGCTGGCGCTTGTGCATTTGCTCGCGGCGAAGCTGTGCAGCCCGTCGGGATTTCATTCGGGCTGGGCGCAGGATTTTTCGCTCACTACAAGAATATTGGTGCGCGGCGGAAGGATAACGCTCGGAAAACGCATACATACAAAACGCGGAGTGCTTCTGCGCGCCGACGGGGGAATACTGTCCGTGGGCGACGGCTGCTATTTTGGCAGCGGCTGCGCGGCGGTGTCGCGAGAGAGGATAAGTATAGGGAAAAACACCTCCTTCGGACCGAATGTCATGATATACGACCATGACCAT
Organism: uncultured Lachnospiraceae bacterium; assembly: GCA_964634635.1. Taxonomy (GTDB): domain Bacteria; phylum Bacillota; class Clostridia; order UBA1381; family UBA1381; genus Hominilimicola. The sequence goes on along the minus strand of CAZWMB010000020.1, from coordinate 20,952 downwards.
GATATTCATTCCGGCAGGAGCGTACATGACAGCGGATTTATTACATCTCCGATAATTATAGGCAGCGATGTATGGATAGGCGCAAACAGCGTGATACTGCGCGGCAGCGCGCTTGGCGACGGCTGCGTTGTCGGCGCGGGGAGCGTAATAAAGGGAAACTACCCGCCCTTCAGCGTCATTGTGCAGAAACGCGGGGAGGTAGTAACAAATTTGACGGAAAGAGAGGCGCGGACTGTTGAATGAGATACCGGAAAAAAGGCATATAGCGCTTGAAGTAATATATATACTTTTAATAGCGCTCGCCGCAATGGGCGACTATCCGATGCTTGGCCTTTCAACGGATATGACAAGGGCGATTAAAGCCGTTACTCTGCTTATCGCGGCCGTCGGGCTGGGCGTTATGTTTGTGTCGGGAAATATGCGGAGAATAAAAACAAGCGCGAGCTTTGTCGGCGTGTACGGTTTTGTCCTGCTCGGAATAATTGTCTGGTCGATATTTTTGTGGATACTCAATCTTGAAACAATTGATTTTATACTCCGCGGCACGCTGAAATTTGTGTTTCAGTGTATAGTCCTGCTTATAATATTTGCCGCCGCGTACATGTTTGGCGAGCGCTCGATATACGCCACCTTTTACGGTCTGGCGTTAGCCAACGGAGTGATGATTTTGATAAGCTTAGGCATATACGGACCGACGGACAGCCTTAACTCAATCATAACAATGCTGTCGGGCGGAGGGAGCCAGGAAGGCTTTACGCGCGCGATGGAGATACATGATATAACCTTTACCTACGGATTTTTTATTATATATTTCCTGTTTTTCGCTCAGCATACCAGGGAACGCGCCATATCAATTATTATCGCCGCTGTGTTCTTTATACTGGGCTGGAAGCGTATTGCCCTATTCTCGATTATCGTTGTGATGTTTCTTGCGATTGCGATGGGCAGAATGAGGTCGAGATACCGTATAGGTCTTATGAAATTTATCGCATGGACGGTGGTGTTCGCGTCCTTCGCTTACATACTTATTGTGCGGTACCATATTTTTGAAACTATACTCGCTTATTTCAACCTTGACTCAATGGGACGAAACGAGGTTTATGATTATATAAGCGACTATTACACGGTAAGCGTCGGCTTTATGGGCTACGGCTTTGAGTATACGACGGTTATTCTCCAGAGTATTATGGAAAACCACCCCGAGGCGCATATAGGAGTCGTCGCGCTGCATAACAATATTCTGACGGAATATATCGAGCTTGGCTTTGTCGGCTTCTGGGCATGGCTGCTGTATACCTGGATATTCCAGCTTAACTGGATGCTTAATCACTGGGGCGAGAAGGTCGCCATGCTGTTCTTTTTCTGCGAGCTGTACATATTTATAACCTACGCCACCGACAATACGCTGTATTACTTCTTCTCGAGTTTGGTGCTGCGGCTTATGCCGCTGGCATATTCCTTCCACCAAAGGACTGAGCAGGACGTGCGGCTCTGGCCATGGGTTCGAGTACAAAAAAAATTGTAACATATATTACAGTAAAATTAAAACAATGTTACGGTTAAATTACAATTAAATTAAAATAGTACTTGAAAAAACAGGAATAATGTGATATAATTAAAAAACGATAAAATGTATAGGGATAAATCGCATAGGAGACATGGTACAGTTAGGGGATTGTTAGAATGAAAAAAAATTTTAAAAGACTTCGGCTGCTTTTTAAAAGGAGCGATGAAAAGTTCAAAAGCGTAAATCTTGAGGACGCGAACATATTCAAAAGGATTTTATTTATTGTTCTTAGTAATATCAAAACAATTGCCGTGCTTATGGGTATATTTATAATCATAAGCGCCGTGGCGACGTATACCGGCAGTCTTGACAGCCGCAGCGTGGTATTGTCGCTGAATTATGAGGAGGCGTCGAAGGGACAGAACCCAAACCTGACAAGATTTAATATTTATGAGCTGAAATCGGACGAGGTAATGGAACGCGCCATAGGCTATGCCGGACTTCAGGATAAGCTGACGCCGTCGGAGCTTGCCAATCATATTGACGTTTCCGAGAATGACAGCGGAAAAGCTATCGACCCGCTGGACGAAAATACATATTACATTTCAACGAGCTATACAATACGCTATACCCGAAACAAGCAAATTGGGAATATCACAACGGACGATATGATGTCGCTTATATGCAAGGCGTATAACGATACGTTCCATGATGAGTATGTGGGAACAAAATCAGTACTGTTTTACGATCTTGGCGATATAGACGGAAAGGAGTATATTGAAATCGGCAAGCTGTTTACAAACAAGGCGGATCAGATGCTGAGGTATATCGAGCAGAGAATAAACGAGAATTCCACATACCGTTCCGATGAAACCGGACAGAGCTTCCAGACAATCAAAAAGATGATTCAGAACGTCAAGGAGTACAGCATAAAAAAATATAACGCTTTTGTGCTGGAGTACGGTCTGGCCGAGAATAAGGAGCATTATATAAGAACCCTGAATTATAAAAATGACATACTGAACATTAAATATCAGAAATTTATGATTGACTATAACGTGCGTAAGCAGGTCGTGCAAAATTATGACGCCGCTATGATAGGTACGGTAATGGTGCCGTCGGTAAACGAAAAGCATGAATATTACATGTCGAGAACCAACATAGGCACCGACTATCTTACAAAGGATGCGGATTACAGTCTCGGACAGGGCAGCGCCGTGGAACGCGACATAATAGACAACGAGGATATAATCGCCAAGGTCACCGCGTCGACCGGAGGCGGGGAGGAATACAAAAAGGCGGAGGAGCTTATAGAAACAGTTGACAAAGAGCTGAAAAACGTGGCGAGTATCGCGGATAACACCGATAAGGAGTACATAAAGCACACAACAAAGGATTATCTTACATTCAGCGAGTACGAGGGTACGGATACTGCGGGCTTTATATTGCAGACGGTTATAGGCTCCGCTGTGATCTTCTTTATTCTGCTTTGCGCCGTTTACTATCTGATAGATGGTTATATAAGAAGAAAGGAGGACGACCTCGGTGAATAAATTTAATATGCTCAGGTATCTGAGCAAGTGGAAATGGCTGATTTTCATTGTCTGCGTACTGGGAGCGTTCCTCGTGTATAAGTACGCCATGTACAATCAGGAATATACCGCGAGCACGGTAATAAGCTATACAAATATGACGGCGGAAAACGGAACGACGCCGAGCGGCGATGAGATTGACGTTACGGAGATATACTCCGCCTCTGTTATTACCGACGTGCTGGAGGACCTTAATCTTAATATAGGCGCGGATGCAATCAGGTCAAAGTGTACCGTGGAGGGTATAACTCCGCCTGACGAGGATGTAAAAAAACAGGCGCTTTTGGAGCAGGGTGAGGAATACGAGTATTTTCCCACGGATTATGTTGTGTCCTTTTCGGTAGGCAGCGAGTACAGTAAGGATTTTGCCCGCAGCGTTCTTGACTCCATAATTAAAAACTATTTCTCCACCTACGGAGAAAGATACATAAATCAGCAGACGCTGCCTAATAACAATGTGCGCGGTACCGACGGTCAGTACGACTATATCGAGCGCGCGGAAATACTGGACGCGTGGGCCGAAAATATTTCCGATTATCTGGCGGCTAAAAAGGAATCAAACCCCGATTACCGCAGCGCGCTGACAGGGTATTCCTTCAGCGATTTGTACGAGATTTATCAGTCATACCTGAATTATGACCTGCCGCAGATTTACTCGCTTATTCTCGAGCAGGAGGTGACGATTGACCGTAACACGCTCATAAAGAAGTATGAGAACGATATAAGCACGTATGAGCTGGATTTGCAGAACATGCAGACCCAGATTGATAATCTGAACGACCTTATATCAAAGTACAGCGATAAGAACAAGGAGGGCGTTCAGTATCACTTCGGCACGGACGAAAACGGCGCCCACACAGCAAGCGATTATATTCTGAAAAATGTGTACGATGAGAACGGCGAGGATTTTCAGGTGGCGAGCGAAACCACGTACGACTCGCTCATATACGAATATGTATATCTTGAGGCCGACAGACAGAAGATGGAGGTTGACCTGGAGCATAAAAAAATGCTGCTGTCCGTATTCCGGGCTGACGACGGAGCTATCAACAAGAGTAATACCTCGGCAATTGAGGAAAGTCTTGACGAGCTTTCAAAAAATCTAGACGAGATGTATCAGAATGTTTCCGACACGGTTGACGAGTATAATCAGTTTGTGGGCGCGTACAACCTGTCTACGCTCGCGAGCATAAGCACGTCGGAGAAAATCAACGTAAGAATGTACATCGTTCTTGCGATTATAATATTCTTCTTCGGCGGCTGTATAGGAGCGATTATACTTGGCAGATCCAAGGAGTTTCTTGACTATCTTATGTATACGGACCGCAAAACCGGACTTCCAAACCGTGCTATGTGTGATATAGAGATAGAGAAGTACGCCTCAGAGAAGCTGAAAGACTCGTTTACGTTTGCCCTTATCAAGATTGACAATCTGAAGTATATCAACGAAAAAGGCGGACGCGAGGCCGGCGACGCGCTGCTTAAGGCGTTCGGTAAGATACTGAAACGCGCGGCGTCAAGCTACGGCTTTGCCGGCTACAACGGCAGCGAACAGTTCATATGTATGTTTGAGGATTGCGCGCTGCAAAGAGCGAACGACTTTATTCAGTATCTGGAGGAGCTTGTGCGTTATCACAATGTACAAAATCCGAATGTCACAATCCGTATAAGCGCGGTTGTCGCGGAAACGGAAAGCGAGAATATATACGACGTGAGAAAGCTTATGGCGGCGGCGTTCCGTAAGATGGCGGCAAATAATATGCCCAAGCCTCCCCGGGATGGCGAATTAAAGCGGAGTGGCGTAAATGAGCCGGAAAAGCCGGCGTCCGAGGCGGTAAAGAGCGGCGCGGACGAGGCCGAAAAGCCGGAAACGGTATCTGTAAAGGACGGTACCGGACCGGAGAAACCGGAAACGGTAAAGAGCGGCGCGGATAATACAGAGAAATCCGAGAAGGACGCGGTAAAAAGCGAGTCGGACGAGGCTGAAAAAGCGGAGAGTATACCTGTAAATGAGGATACCGCGCCGGAAAATCCGGACGACGGCGTACAGCGGCTTTCAAAACCGGAAGAACAGAAAAGTAAGACCGACAGCGCCGAAGGGACTGTTGAATATAAGCCGGCAGAGGTAAAGGATGAACACGCGTTCGGTAAAAAACGCTGGTTCAAACGGTAATTATTTAGAAGTAAGGAGGTTACGGAATGGCGGAAAATGAAAACAGAGAACCGGAGGAGCTTTCTGTAAATTCCGAAGGTATGGCGGAGGAGACGCGTGAAACCGACGCTAATTCTGAAAATACAAGCTTGGAGGAGCTTAACGCGGAAAACGGCGCGGTTGCCGAAAATCCGGACGAACCGTCCGGTGAAACGCTTTCGCCGCGCAAAAAAAAGAGTAAAAAGCCGCTTGCGGTCATAATTGCCGCGCTTGCGGTGATAGCGCTTTGCTCCGCCGCGGTAATATATCAGAATACGCAGCTGCTGAAAACCTTTTATCAGGTGCAGTCTAACAAGGTGACAAGCAACATAAGAATAATATGTCTCGCGGATTTGCATTTAAGGGAATTCGGAGAGAACAACGAGCGCCTGATAAAGGAGGTAAAGGATTTAAGTCCGGACATGATAGCGATTGTGGGCGATATGAACATGGAGAGCCAGCCCGACAATTATGAAATGATTATAGATTTATGCAAGGAGCTGCAAAAAATAGCCCCGCTGTATTATTCACTCGGAAATCATGAGATTGACGCGATGCTGTTTTATAAGTCTCAGATTTACAATGACATAAAAGCGGCGGGAATAAATATTATGAATAACGAGTCCGAAACAGTCAATATAAAAGGTACCGATATTGATGTAATCGGGCTTACGCAAAATCCTCAGGAGTTTGAGGTTTACGGCAGAGAATTCTTTAACAGAGTAATGAAAGAAACAAACAACTTTAAGCTTGTTTTAAATCATTATCCCGAGAATTTTATGGGCGTTATTGAGGATTATAATATTGACCTTGCTCTTGCGGGTCACGCTCACGGCGGTCAGGTAAGACTGCCTTTTATAGGGGGGCTTTACGCTGCCGACCAGGGATTTTTTCCGGAGCTGTGCGACGGTTATCATGAGATTGAAAACAGCAAGCTGGTCATATCAAGGGGACTTGGCTGGTCGGGCATAGTACCGAGAATAAATAATAAACCCGAGATAACGGTTGTCGATGTAAGCTGGTATTAGACAGAAAGAGTGGGGGAGCAATGTATGAGCTTGAGGAAAGGGATGAAATAATCATAACCGATACGGAGCTTGACAGACCGGTGTACGAGTTTGTTAAACGTGTGTTTGACGTGATTTGCTCCGCCGCGGCGCTTGTGGTATTGTCTCCGCTTTTCCTTGCAGCGGCGATAGCCGTCAAAACCGACGGCGGTCCTGTATTTTATAGTCAGACGCGTGTCGGAAAAGACGGTAAGCGGTTCAGAATGTATAAATTCCGCAGTATGTGTCCCGGCGCGGAGCATATGCTGGAGGAGCTTTTGGAGTATAACGAGGTGGACGGCGCGGCTTTTAAAATGCGCGACGACCCCCGCATAACCAAGGTGGGTAAGTTTATAAGAAAGTACAGTATTGACGAGCTGCCGCAGCTTGTAAACATACTGAAGGGCGATATGAGTATAGTCGGACCGCGTCCGCCGCTTGAACGCGAGGTGGCGCAGTACGACGGCTATCAGATGCAGCGTCTTACGGTGACGCCGGGACTCACCTGCTACTGGCAGGCATACGGCAGGAGCGAGCTATCCTTCGAAGACTGGATGGATATGGACATGAAATACATACAGCACAGAAATCTGCTGCTGGATATTAAGCTTATTATAAAAACAGCTTTCGCGGTTATTTTTAAACGCGGAGCGTATTAAAAATAAAAGCGGCTGTAAAAAGTATCTAAAAACAAAAAGGATCTCAGAGTATGAGGTCCTTTTATGAGTACAATTTTCGGATAATACAGTTATTTCATCATGTTTATTGCTTTTTGTCGAATTATCCGATAGAATATTTAATAAAGACAATATTAGCTTTATCTCGGCTATGGTTTTCGGACGCGCAGATAATAATCCTTGACGAAGCCGCTTCAGCTATGGATAACATAACCGAAAAGATTGTCATGGATAGGGTTATAGACAAACTCAAGAATAAAACAGTTATTATGATCTCTCATCGACTGAATATTGTGCAAGATTTCGATGAAATTGTATTACTGCAAAAAATACTGAAATCCTTCAGCTGTTTTTCCAATCCAGAATACGCCGCAAATGCTCTCCGACCTTCTTTTCCCTGCCCTGCTGTGTAGGGCGGTAATAGCGTCTGCCGGAAAGCGAGTCCGGCAGGCATTTCATCTTTGTCAGCTTTTCCTCGGTATCGTGGGCGTACTCATAGCCCTTGCCGTAGTCCAGCTCCTTCATGAGCTTTGTCGGCGCGTTACGCAGGTGCAGCGGCACAGGCTCGGCGCTGCTCTCGCGTATATCGCTCTTACACTCTTCGCACGCCTTATACAGCGCGTTCGACTTGGGCGCAAGCGACAGATACACCGCCGCGTGCGTCAGGTGCACGTCGCACTCCGGCATACCCAAAAAATGACACGCCTGATATACCGACACCGCAAGCGTAAGCGCCGAGCTGTCCGCCATACCTATATCCTCGCTCGCAAAACGTACAAGCCGTCTGGCTATATACAGCGGCTCTTCGCCGCCCTGTAGCATTCTGTGCAGCCAGTACACCGCCGCGTCGGGGTCGCTGTTGCGCATGGATTTATGCAGCGCGGAAATTATATTGTAATGCTCCTCGCTGTTTTTATCGTACAGCAGCGAGCGTCTGTTCATACACTGCGCGAGAGTTTCATCATCAACCTCAACGCTCGCGTCGGAATTTATTTTTCCGTTCAGCGCCGCCATTTCAAGCGTGTTCAGCGCCGTGCGCGCGTCGCCGTTGGCAAAGCGGGCAATCGCCGCGAGCGCGTCGGGATTTATAATGATTTTTGTATCGCCAAATCCCTTACCGCTTTCAAGCGCGTGACGCAAAAGCCGGACAAGATCATCCTCCCCGAGAGCCTTTAGTATGAACACCTTACATCTCGAAAGCAGCGCCGAGTTAAGTTCAAACGACGGGTTTTCGGTGGTCGCGCCGACAAGTATTACGCTTCCCTTCTCAACATACGGCAAAAACGCGTCCTGCTGCGCCTTGTTGAAGCGGTGTATCTCGTCTGTAAACAGTACGGTGCGTATACCCATCTGTCTGTTCGTTTCAGCCGCCGACATTATCTCCTTAATTTCCTTTACGCCGCTCGTAACCGCGCTTATCTCCACAAATTCTGACTTTGTCCGTCTTGCTATGATACGCGCGAGCGTGGTCTTGCCGACTCCCGGCGGTCCCCAGAAAATCATGGAGGATATCTGATCCGTTTCTATCAGCCGGCGCAGTATCTTTCCCTCGCCTATGAGGTGCCGCTGTCCGACACACTCGTCCAGCGTTTCCGGACGCAGTCTGCTGGAAAGCGGCTCGCTCTTCCCGCGTTCCTCAAAAAATGATACCTGTTCCACGCCCTATCAGTCCTCTTTAAACGGGAATATATCTCCCAAAATTTCCTTTGCTTTGTTTTTTACCGCGTCGCCCTTTAGTTTTATTTCCTTTGTTTCGTCAAGGTTCTCCCGCCGCGTTTCAAAAACGCCGTCCTCCTCGCGTTTGGGCTGATAATTCTTCTTTTTTATCCTTCTTACCTCGTCAAGCTCCCCGTCAAGCTCTTCTCTTACCGCCGACCTGGGCGAGGGCTTATCGCCGCCGCGGCGGCGGTCATACGCCGACCTTGACTGCTGCTCCTCCCATTTACGGAAACGTTCCTCCTCCTCGGCGCTTACCTCGCGCAGCTGAGGCTTTTTATCCGGCGGTTTTATTCCCTCGTTGTCAGAAGCGTAGCTCTCATTGCTGTTCGATATGTCAACCTCCGCCTCGGCAAATCCTCCTATCGAGGCGGCGAACTTCTCCTCCACGTCCTTACGCAGCGCGCGGATTTCTCCCGCCACATGATTATCCTTCCTTGAAAGACGGTAAAAACGGTTGCCTATCCAAAAGCTGACTATTATATTAAGAATAATCGTAAATATAAACCAAAACGCGGCTCCGCCCTTTGTAAGATATTTATTGTTTACAAGCTCCGTGTCCGCGGTCTGCGCCTCAACCGTGTTCACGGCGGGTATCTGCTCCTCCGTCTGCTGCTGTTCTTCTGTCTGAACCTGCTCGGTATTGTCAGCCGGTTTCGGCGTTACGGCAAATGCCGGCGGAAACGCCGACAGAACCATCATTCCCGCCGCAATTACCGCTATCAATCTCTTTTTCATATTCATAATTCTATCTCCTATTCAACTATATTTTGGAAGGTTTCACGCATTTTCTTTTTCGCGGGTACCTTTGACATATTGCGTCTGCTCGCGCTGTACACCCGCGTATAGGCAAGCATTTTTTCCTCGTCCCTCATGCTCCTGTTGTAGCCGATTAAAAACCAATTCCAAAAGCTCGGCGGCATTGTTTCGGTATTCACGATAAGCTCGTGATAATGACCGGGAGACTCTATAATCTCCAGCGCAAGCTTTGGTATTATAAAGTTATAACAGCTCCTCTGAGTCCTTTTCATTTCAAGCAGCAAAGAGCGTACCGCCGTCGCGGTTTTTTCCGCCTCCATCTGATTGCCGTAGGTACCCTGCCACCTGTATACCGCATAGAGCAGTCTTGAAATCAGCAGCGGCGAGGAATTGTTCCTTATGTCGTCCGTTACTTCGCCCTTTACAGACGCGTAAGAGGCTCTTTGGTACGGTATATACCCCACCCCGGAAAGCATACGGCGGATTTTCTGTATATCCTTTTCCTGCTCGCCTCTTGTCTTTGTATGCTTGTTAAGCGACACGCCGTAGGTTTCCCAGTCCAAATCGGGATGATTATAGATATATTTCAGACAGCTTTTTTTCAGGAACACGTCTTTAGTCGAGGAGTCAAAATACGCTATCGCCTCGCCCAAATCCTCCTTGTCCCAGCCGTCCGGAGAAGTGAAGGCGTTCATACCGTCGCCCGTTATTACAAGCTCGGACGCCATCTGTACGAAAAGCTTAAGATCCGCCTTATTCTCAAACAGCGCTTTCCACGTACCCGCGCCCGACGCGTGCTTTACGCCGGCAAACAGCGTCAGCAGCGTCAGCTTGTTCTTTTCGGTAATATTGTCATAGCCTCCGCGTATTACGCTCATATACTCCGGCATACCGGAGCGTATCGCCGCCGCCTGCTCGGCGGACGCCTCGCCGTCCAGGGATATGTCAGGCTCTATGTTCCCGCCCGAACACATCTTATCAAGACACTGACCCAGATAAATTTTGGTTATGTTTATCCTTTCGTTCCCGAACAGAGCGATATTGTCGAACATTATTTTTGAAAGCTCAAATCTTACATCCGACATGCTGAGGTCGTTAATCGCGGGGTAAAGCTCCATTACACGGAGCCGAAACGCATTGTCGCCCGCCGATTTTTTCAGTCTTATAAGCTTGCCGGCTATACCCGTCTTTGTACAGCTCTCATACGTCGCCTCCCAGTCGAGCAGCTGCGGCATTGACGTAAAGCCGTATTCGGCGTATATATTCCTCAGCTCCCGTACGTCAAAGTTCAGCAAAAAAGATTTTTCGTCTTTGAATTCGGTGTTTTCTATATCGATATAAATACAGCTCGGACGCGCCTCCACCGACTGCGCGGTTATATTGTTGGCGCCCTTTACCGTACCGTGGAATATAATCTGTTTTTGTTTGTCGGAGGGGATGTATACGTTATAGGTTGAAATACCCGTATTCTCCGCCACGTCGCGCGGCAGCAGCCACTTTATCGCCAGCAGGTACATTTTCGTAAGCTCCGCGTCCTCCGAGGCTATACATATGTTTTTTATATCGTCGGAGGTCAGGAGGCGCGCCGTTTTATCAAGGATATAGGTCATCTCGTTTTTATGCGAGGATATAAAGCTTATAACCTTGTCGTCAATTCCCTCCGTCGGTTCCAGGTCGTCCAGCGGCTTGAGATAATGAACAAGCTCCCCCCGCATGTCCTTCTCGCTGAGATGCGTTCTGTACTTTGGGTGATCTATATAACGCTCCGGCATAAAATTCTCGTCGACGCCGTCAAACACAAACGCGTGCGCGAACAGATTACCGGGCTGTCCGTCAAAGTCGACTCCCGCGTAGGACACCTGCATTGCCGCGTACCTGCCGTCCGACAGTCTGACAGTCCTGAATATTTTAGGAAACCGCTCCGGTACCGACGGGTCGCACGGCTTGTCGGAATATTTTGTGTCGCTGTTCTTGGGCAGCCTGTATGTCGCAAAATGGATAAGCTCGTCAATATTGCGCCTTGTTAAACCCTGCGTACAGGAAAACACGCCCAGCCCCGCCCGATCCGTAAGCCCCAAATCGCGGTCGGACAGACTATGCCGCACCGAGGTATAAATAAGCTGATATACCTTCATTCTTAATAACCATTCCTTTCCATGCCTGAGGCATATAATAATGAAAATCAGTCAAGCTCCTTAAGTCCTGTGTAAAGCTCATAGTATCTGCCTTTTTCAAGGAGCAGCTCGTCATGTGTGCCTTTTTCTATGATTTCTCCGCCTTCAAGCGCCATTATAGCGTCCGCGTTACGTATTGTGGACAGTCTGTGCGCTATTACAAAGGTCGTACGATTTTCCATAAGGGCGTCCATACCCTCGTTTATCTGACGCTCCGTTCTTGTATCGACGGAGCTTGTCGCCTCGTCAAGCACCAGTATCGGCGCCCTCGACAGCGCGGCGCGGGCGATATTCAAAAGCTGGCGCTGTCCCTGGGACAAATTGGCGCCGTCCCCCTTCAGCATAGTATCGTAACCGTCCGGCATGTTCTTTATAAAGTTGTGCGCGCAGGAGGTCAGCGCCGCCTGTCTTACCTCGGCGTCAGTCGCGTCAAGTCTGCCGTAACGGATATTTTCCATAATTGTTCCTGTAAACAAATGCGTATCCTGAAGCACCATCGCTATGTTTTCGCGCAGGCTTTCAAGACTTATATCCCTTATGTCCACACCGTCAATAGTAATCTCGCCCTCGTTTATATTATAAAAACGCGTTATAAGATTTGTTATTGTGGTCTTACCCGCTCCCGTCGAACCGACAAGAGCGATTTTTTGTCCCGGATGCGCGTACACCGAAACGTTTTTAAGTATTGTTTTGTCAGCGTCATAACCGAAGGTAACGTTTTTAACAGCCACGTCGCCTTTTACGTTTTTAAGCGTCAGCTTTTTGCCCTCGTCCTTTTCCGGCTCCACATCCATTACATTGAACACGCGCTCCGCGCCGGACAAAGCCGACATAATATTCGTAACCTGCTGCGCAAGCTCGTTTATAGGTCTTGAAAACTGCCTTGAAAAATTCACGAACACCGTCAGCCCGCCTATGTCCAGCGCGGCAAACGGTACTCCGTTTCCCCAGCGCGATATAAACGCTATAATCGAGCCTATACATGCCGTCAGCGTATAGTTTACCTGACTGAGCGCGTTCATACACGGTCCCATTATGCCGCCGAGAAACTGCGCCTTTGTCTGCGCTCCGCGCAGCTTGCCGTTAAGCTCCGAAAATTCCTCCATAATGCTGTTCTCATGATTGAATACCTTAACGACCTTCTGACCCGTGACGGTTTCCTCTATATAACCGTTTACCTCGCCCAGCGCCGTCTGCTGCTGCACAAAATATTTACGCGACCTGCTCGTGATTTTTGACGCTACAAGCGCCGTAAACGGCGTGACAAGCAACGTCACAAGCGCGAGCGCCCAGTTGGTGTACAGCATTAGCGCGAGCGTGCCTATAAGCGTTATGGAGCCCGAAAAAATTTGCACAAGCGTGGAATTCAGCATTTCTCCGATGATGTCCACATCGTTTGTGAAACGACTCATTATGTCGCCCGTGGGGTTCCGGTCAAAATACCTCACCGGAAGACTCTGGAGCTTTTCAAACAAATGCGCTCTTATTCTTCTCAGCGTACCCTGCGACACTCCAACCATAATTCTCGACTGTGTATAGGTCGCCGCAACTCCCGCCAGATATACGAAAGCCATAAGCGTAAGCCCCATAATAAGGCTTGTTATTTTTTGCTCCGCCGAACGCGACGAGTCTGTCAAGCCGTTGATTATCGGCCTTAGCAGGTACGAGCCGCCAAGCGTTGACGCGGAGCTTATGAGTACGCACACAAACGCCGCGCCGATTTTTATTTTATCCTCCGCGAGGTAAGAAAACAGCCGCTTTATTGCAGCTCCGATATTTTTAGGCTTTTGTTTCGGTCTGTAATCCCTGCCGCCCTTTCCCGGGGGTCCCATTGGAGGCATTTAACCCACCTCCTTTTCTTTATCCGTTTGAGAATAGTAAATATCCCGGTATTCCCCGCATGACCTCATAAGCTCGTCATGACTTCCCATGCCGGCGATTTTACCGTCCTCCAGAACTATTATTTTGTCAGCGTCAATTACAGAGGTAATACGCTGCGCTATTATTATCTTTGTGGAATTTTTCAGACTTATCGAGAACGCCTCTCTTATTCTTGCCTCCGTCGCCGTGTCAACGGCGCTCGTACTGTCGTCAAGGATAAGTATTTTGGGCTTTTTCAGCAGCGCGCGGGCAATACAAAGTCTTTGCTTCTGTCCGCCGGACACATTCACGCCGCCCTGCCCAAGCTCCATATTATATCCGTCCGTAAAGTCAGTCACAAAGCCGTCCGCCTGCGCGAACCGAGCCGCGGCGCGGATTTCCTCCATAGTCGCGTTTTCATCGCCCCAGCGGAGATTGTCCTCTATGGTACCGCTGAAAAGTACATTTTTTTGCAGCACCATACCGACGCCGTCGCGCAGACGCATCAGACTGTAATCCTTGACATTCACGCCGTCCACAAGCACCTCGCCCGAAAGCACGTCGTACAGGCGCGGTATAAGCTGTACCATTGACGACTTGCCCGAACCTGTCGTACCGATTACCCCGACAGTTTCTCCGGGATTTACGGTGAAGGAAATATTTTCAAGCACGTTTTCCTTGCGCTTCTCATAGTACTTGAAGTACACGTTTCTGAACTCCACCTTACCTTCCGCGACGGTCTTATCCTTATGTTTCGCGGACTCGTCGGTGAGGTCGGGGCTTGTGTTTAAAACCTCCTGTATTCTCGCGGAGGACGCGAGCGCTCTCGAAAGCTGCAAAAACAGCATGGATACCATCATAAGCGACATAAGTATCTGCGTTATATACGTAGTAAACGCGGTAAGTTCGCCGACGCCCATACTTCCGGCGACAACAAAATTACCGCCGAACCATACGACGACAAGCGTCGTTATATTCATCGCGAGCGTCATGACAGGCATTGTCGCTATGACTATTTTCATCGCTCTGAGCGTTGAGTTCATAAGGTCGTCGTTTGCTCTGGTGAATTTGTCTATTTCAAAATCCTGTCTTACAAACGATTTTATAACTCGTACATTCGTGATGTTCTCCTGAATACCCGAATTAAGATTGTCCAGTTTTTTCTGCATTATTCCGAAACGCGGAAAAGCCGTACGCAAAAGCAACGCGATTACAGCGGCAAGAATCGGTATAACCACCGCCAGTACAAGCGCGAGCCTCTTGTTTATCGAGCACGCCATAATTATTCCGCCTATCAACATTCCCGGCGAGCGCATCGCCATTATAAGCAGCATACGCGTCATGTTTTGCATCTGGGTAATGTCGTTGGTCAGTCTTGTCACAAGCGAGCCCGTCGAGAAATTATCTATGTTTTTAAAGGAAAACTCCTGTACCTTGTTAAACACGCCCTGTCTTAAATCCGAGCTGAAGGATACCGACGCCTTTACGGAAAAATAATGTCCGCCGATACCGCCGATTATCATAAGCGCAATAAACCCGATCATCATGGCTGTCCTGGACAGGATATATCCCGCTCCAAGACCCGCGGATGTATCGCCGATACCGCTGTCTATCATTGTCGCCATTATTTTCGGCAACACAATTTCTCCCGCGACCTCCGTAAGCATAAGCGCCGGTCCGAGTATAAAAAACAGCGTGTACGGCTTAATATACTTCCAATAGTTTTTCACTCTAAAACCCTCTTCTTTGCAACAATTTTTCAGCTTATTCCGATTTGCCCGATTTTCTGTCAAGCGCCGCCTTTATAAACGAGGCGAACAGCGGGTGCGCGCGGTTCGGTCTTGACTTGAATTCCGGATGGAACTGCACGCCCACGTACCACGGATGCGCCGGTATCTCCACCATCTCCACAAGCTTATCGTCGGGCGACTGTCCTGAAATTATCATACCCTTTTCGGTTATCTCATTCCTGTAAAAATTATTGAACTCATAGCGATGGCGGTGTCTTTCATAAATAAGATCCTTTCCGTACACCTTCCGCGCCAGAGTGTCCGGAGTAATTTTACATGGGTACAGACCCAGACGCATTGTACCGCCCAAATCCTCAACGTCGCGCTGCTCCGGCATAAGGTCGATAACCGGATGCTCGGTTTTGGGGTCAAGCTCGGAGGAATGCGCGTCCTTGTAGCCCAGAACGTTTCTCGCGTACTCAATTACAGCAATCTGCATTCCAAGGCAAATTCCGAAGTACGGAATATTATTTTTGCGCGCGTACTTCGCCGCCAGTATCTTGCCCTCTACCCCTCTTTCTCCGAAGCCTCCCGGCACAAGTATGCCGTCGGAGTTCTTTAAGTACTTGTCAACAGTCTTTGGAGTTACCTCCTCGCTGTCCACCCAGTTTATGTTCACATTCGTGTAATTTTCTATACCGCCGTGCTTTAAGGACTCGACAATGCTGATATACGCGTCATGCAGTGAAACGTATTTGCCGACAAGCGATATTGTCACCTCGTCCTTTCCGCTGTTCATGAGATCCTTTACTATACCGACCGTCTTTGACCAGTCGTCAAGACGGGGCTTTCTGTCCTCAAGATTAAGACGCTTGCAGACTACCTTTGCCAGCCCCTCCTTCTCCAAGGCAAGCGGTACCTCGTACAGCGTGTCCATGTCGAGATTTTCAATAACGCACTCCGGAGCGACGTTACAGAACAGCGCAATCTTGTCCGAAAGCCCCTCCTCCAGCGGCTTTTCCGTTCTCAGAACCAGCACGTCCGGCTGAATTCCGAGGCTTAAAAGCTCCTTTACGCTGTGCTGCGTCGGTTTGGTCTTTTGCTCGCCCGAGGTTGAAATATACGGAACAAGCGTGAGATGAATATACATGCAATTTTCCCTGCCGACCTCCGACAGCACCTGACGTATTGACTCAAGAAACGGCGTAGACTCAATATCGCCCACCGTGCCGCCTATTTCCGTTATTACTATGTCGGTGTCCTGCGTTGACGCGACGCGGTACACGCGTGACTTAATCTCGTTTGTGATATGCGGTATCACCTGAACCGTCCTGCCCTCATAATCGCCGCGGCGCTCTTTTGAAATTACGTTCCAGTAGATTTTACCGGTAGTTACATTTGAGTTGACGCTTAGATTTTCATCGATAAATCTCTCATAATGTCCGAGGTCAAGATCGGTTTCCGCGCCGTCATCGGTAACAAAAACCTCGCCGTGCTGGTACGGACTCATTGTACCGGGATCCATATTGATATACGGGTCAAATTTCTGCATTGTGACCTTATAGCCGCGCGCCTTTAAAAGTCTGCCCAGCGACGCCGCCGTTATTCCTTTGCCGAGTCCGGAAACAACTCCCCCTGTTACGAATATATATTTTGTACTCATCCGGTATTCTCCTTTCACCCCTGCGTTTATTTTCTGTGACGCTTTACAAAGCTTTCTATGCGCCTTAACGCCTCCTGTATATTTTCAATCGAATACGCGTACGAACAGCGTATAAAGCCCTCGCCGCTTTCGCCAAACGCGTTACCCGGCACAACGGCGACCTTCTCTTCGTCAAGCAGTCTTTTACAAAATTCCTCGCTGCTCATTCCCATGGACTTGATACAGGGGAATACGTAAAACGCGCCGAGCGGCTCAAAGCAGCTCAGCCCCATGGCTCTGAAGCCGTCCACAATGTAACGCCGTCTGTAATTATATTCGCTGCGCATGTCCTCAACGTCTCTGTCGCAGTTCCTGAGCGCCTCAATTGCCGCGTACTGCGCGGTGGTCGGCGCGGACATTATTCCGTACTGATGAATTTTTGTCATCAGCTTGATTATCCTCTGCGGACCGAGCGCGTAGCCCAGCCTCCAGCCTGTCATGGCGAACGCCTTTGAAAAGCCGTTTACAACGACCGTCCGCTCGCGCATACCGTCAATTTTAGAAAAGGGCGTATGTCCCTCGTCGCCGTACCTCAGCTCGCCGTAAATCTCGTCGGACAGTACCGTGATATTCGTACCGCGCAGCACGTCCGCGATTGCCTCAAGATCCGACCTCGACATAACGCCGCCCGTCGGGTTGTTGGGATACGGCAGAATTAAAAGCTTGGTTTTATCGGTGATTTTCTCCCGAAGCCGCTCCGGAAGAAGGCGGAAATCATCCTCCTCCTTTGTTTCAATCGGCACCGGTACCCCTCCCGTCATGACCGTCAGCGGCTTGTAGCATACAAAGCACGGCTCGGGAATTAAAACCTCCTCGCCGGGATTTACAACCGAGCGTATCATGAGGTCAATCGCCTCGCTGCCGCCTACCGTTACAAGCGCCTCGTTTTTGGCGCTGTACTTCACGCCGAATTTACGCTCGTTATACCGGCATATTTCCTCGCGCAGCTCCATAAGACCGGCATTGGCGGTGTAATATGTCTGACCCTTCTCAAGCGAGTAAATACCCGCTTCGCGTATTGTCCACGGGGTTATAAAATCCGGCTCGCCGACGCCGAGTGAAATCGCGTCGTCCATTTCAGCGACTATATCAAAAAACTTTCTTATACCCGACGGCGGCAGAGCCGACACAACGGGAGAAACAATTTTATCATAATCTATCATAGCGTAATAACCTGTCTTGTATCTTTTTCGTCGTCCTCGAATACAATTCCTTCCTCTTTGTATTTTTTAAGCACAAAATGCGTCGCCGTCGATATGACCGCGTCCATGGGAGCGAGCTTCTGCGCCACAAACAGCGCGACCTCCTTCATTGTCTTTCCCTCAATCGTGACCGCCAGATCGTACGCGCCGGACATGAGGTAGAGCGACGTAACCTGCGGATATTTATAAATCCGCTCCGCGATTTTGTCAAATCCCTCTCCGCGCTGCGGCGTTATGCGGATTTCAATGAGCGCCGTGACAATCTCCTTATCGGTCTTGTCCCAGTTTACAATGGTTTTGTATCCTACGATAACATGCTTTTTCTCCAGCTCCCTGATTTTATCGGCGGCTTCCTTTTCGTCTATTCCTAACATCTGCGCTATTTTCGCCTGTGAAATATTGTTCTTTTCCCTGCTGAGAATGTTTAAAATGTCTTCCATAAAAATACGCCTCCGATATATTTTTTTAATCTATGCACATAAATAGTCATTTTATCTTATAATTATATATTATTTAAAAATAAAATGCCATAGTTTTTTAAAAAAATTTGAAAAATTTTTTACATTAAATAATTTCACGTTTGAAATTTATAAGGCGAGGAATATTTTTCATTTGTTTTTTGTCAAAAAAGCTCTAAAAATATTGCTTAAAAAAGAATATTGTAGTATAATATAAATATATGTTTTCTTGGGAGTGATTTTTTTGAAATCGAAGGGCGTATCAAAAAAATCCGTCATACTTATGGAGTTTGACTGGGTTTTATTCGCGCTGACAATAGCGCTTTCGGTATTCGGAATAATAATGATATATTCAGCCACGCGGACGCTCGGCACGAATACAAATGTAATCGTGCAGTCCGTCGCGGCGGTTCTGGGCTGCGCCGCCATGCTTTTTCTGTGCCTTTTCGACTATGAACAGCTCAAGAACCTCGTAAAGCCGATTTTTATTTTCTGCGTAGCCATACTTATTCTTGTACTGCTGATAGGCATAGGAAACGAGGAGGTTGGCGCGAAAAGCTGGATACGTTTCGGTCCGGTCGGCATACAGCCGTCTGAGCTGGCTAAGGTGTGTTTTATCGTAACCTTTTCATTCCACCTCTCAAAGGTACACGACGATATTAACAAGCCTCTTGTAATACTGGGTCTTATAATGCACTTAGGCATACTGCTTGTACTGATTTTACTTCAGCCCGACATAGGCAGCGCGGCGGTGTTTGTATTTATGTTCATCTGCCTTATGTTTGTAGCAAAGCTGTCATATAAATATATTGTGCCGATTGGTATTCTCGGCGTCGCGTCGCTGCCGTTTATTTATAAATATTTGCTGAAGGATTATCAGCAGTGGCGTATACAGGTTTTTTTCAATCCTGAGCTTGACGCGGATAAGTACGGTTACAATGTAATACAGTCCAAAATAGCCGTAGGCTCCGGACAGCTTTGGGGCAAGGGCTATTTGCAGGGTACTCAGAACCAGATGGGCTATCTGCCCACAAAGTACACCGACTTTATTTTCAGCATAATAAGCGAAGAGCTTGGCTTTATAGGAGCGATACTGCTCGTCGCGGCGCTGTTTTTCGTGATATACAAGTGCTTTCGGACGGCGCAGAAGTCGGATAATGCTTTCGGACGGTATATATGCGTCGGAGTCGGCTCCATGCTGCTCTTTCATGTGTTCGAGAACATGGGAATGTGTATCGGACTTATGCCGGTAACCGGTATACCGCTGCCGTTTATAAGCTACGGAGGCACGTCCCTTATCGCGAATATGGCGGCGATTGGACTGGCGCTGAGCGTCGCGTACCACAACAAGCCGCGGAGTGTGTTTGACGTGTATTAACCCCAAAGGGAGGATTTCGATTTTTTCCTACGGCTTACGAGCCTTTGGCCTTAAGCCCGCAACACGCCCGGCCCGACGGGATTGTTCGCGGCGGGGGTGTAGGGGTTTGCGTCGGCGGCAACCCGTCGGCGGCAACATTCAATTATACCGATAAATTCACATGTTTTATATTGACAAATAATTGACAAAATTGTGAAAATGTATTATAATGGTTAAGAACGGTTTTAAAAAGGATTTGAAAAACGCAAAACGGAATAAAACGCGCGTATCATTTCTGTTTTTTTTAAAGCCGGGGTGAGTGAATAATCACTTACCGCGAAAAAACAGCAAAATATGAAAAGGAGAGACATAAGACAATGAAGAAGAAAAAACTTTTATCATTAATTGTAGCGGCTTCAATGCTTGTTTCCGCCCTCCCGGCGGCGTTCGCGAACGATGCGGCGGACGGCGGCGCGGAGAATGACGCGATAGTCACGGAAATTTCCGAAAGCGCGGAGGAAATTCCTTCCGCGGCAGAGGAGCCGGAGGTTACGGAAACGACTCCGGAGAGCGGCGAAGACGCTGAATATTATACATACGGCGACGCGGACGTTTCGCTTATGGAGGTCGATCCCGACTCGCCCGACAAAAACGCGGCGGATCTTTACTGCGACGCTTACAACACTATTTATAAGATAGGCGATACACAATACCGCGAGAACCTTACATATGGCAACTTCCCGGTTCAAAATACAAGTGACAAAAGTACCGAAACTTGCGGCTGGAGCGGCATTAAAAATAACAACGACACAGTTACAAGCGTAGAAATCAATACTTACAGCACATATACTACAGAAACTTTATACAATGACTCAAGCTTCAACTGCCTTGAACTTAACGGCTTTGGCGATTACTACCCCGATACAATTTATCAGGAGGTTCCCGTTATTCCCGACTCAACGGTATACATAAGCTACTATT
>CAZWMB010000019.1:0-23761 GCA_964634635.1 uncultured Lachnospiraceae bacterium | reverse complement strand
TTCGAACCCCCGACCTTTCGGTTCGTAGCCGAACGCTCTATCCAGCTGAGCTACGAGCGCATATTCTTTTGAACGCCTATAATATGATAGCACAGCCGACGCCTATTTGTCAAGCATTTTTTACAGGAATTTCAAACTCGCAATTTTAAATTGCGCCAATGCTCAGCGTCTGTTTTTCCTAAATCTTTTCGCCTCGGTAAGCAGGTATTCCCTGTTATTGAGCTTAGGATTTATTATAATCTCGTCCGCAAGCTGTTTAAGCGCGTCTCCTATTTCCCGTCCGGGTTTATAGCCAAGACGTATTAAATCCTTGCCGTTTACGGCAAGGTGCGACACGAGATACGGCTGACGCTCCGCCAGTACCTCCTTATAAATCGTGTGGGCGCTGTCAAGCTTACTTTTCTTTTCCATGAAATACTCAGGATTTTTCGCCATATTATCCGCCGCTTGCAGCAGCAGCAGCTTTTCGAACAGGGCCTCCCCCGTACGCGCCATCATACGCTTTATCGCCGGCGCGGACGGCTCCACGCGCACGTCATGATTTTCCACAAGCGTTGAAATATCGTGAATTGAGGCGCTGTCCGCCCTGAGTCTGTGCAGAAGATCCACCGCAATGCGGCAGCTTTCCCGGTGATGCCCGTAAAAATGAATTACTCCGCTTTTGTCCGTACTCGCGCAGCAGGGCTTCCCTATATCGTGGAGCAGAGCAGCCCATCGCAGAACAATGTCCGGCGGAGTGTTTTTTATTGTCTGCATAATATGCTCGCCGACATCATATATGTGATATTTGTTTTTCTGCGGCTCGCCAAAGCATTTTTCAAGCTCCGGCATAATGTACATAAGCAGTCCGCACTCATGCAGCTTTCGGATATAATCCGGATTTTCCGACAGAAGTATTTTATTTATTTCCTCAAGGATACGCTCGCCGCTCACCTTTTTTATAAGTACGGAGCATTTTTTTATCGCTCTCCATGTATGGTCGTCTATTTTAAAGGACAGCGCCGCTCCGAAACGCACCGCGCGCAGCATCCTGAGCGCATCCTCGCCAAAACGCCTTTCCGGATTACCGACACAGCGCACTGTCCCGCGCTTCAAATCCCGCTGTCCGTCAAAATAATCTATCAGTCCGGTCTTCGGGCTGTACATCATAGAATTGATTGTAAAGTCGCGTCTGGCGCAGTCCTCGCGGACGTCGCCGACAAAGCTCACGCTTTGCGGACGTCTGCCGTCAAGATACCTGCCGTCGCGTCGGAAGGTAGTCACTTCATAGCCGGTCTTGTTTTCCACCACGGTAACGGTACCGTGACGCGCGCCGGTATCTATAACGCGCGTGAAAAGACCGCGCACCTCCTCCGGCTTGGCGTCAGTCGCAATATCATAATCATGCGGCGTTTTTCCAAGCAGCATGTCGCGTACCGCCCCGCCCGCCACAAACGCCAAAAAGCCGCCCTTTTCCAGCCGGCTTAAAATATTCATCACAGTGTCGGGCAGTCTTATATTCATAATTTCTCCCCTATAGTCTGTTATTTTCCGCGTCAAGCCCGTGCAGAACCGCTCTGCCCTCCGCCATGCTCTTTTTCACGTCCAAAATACGCTGATTTTTCGACCCCTTGAACAACAGGTCAATACTTCTTTCGGCAAGAACAAATTTTCCGTCTATCAGTATATCGGTTTCATTCAAAAGCTCCCTATAACCGTTATCCGCGTCGGCGTTTTCCAGTAAATACTCAAAATCAAAGCCGGTATACGTCACCACGTTCATTCCCCGCTCCTTCACTCCGCGCGCGAGAGCCGCAAGCGGTTTCGCCTGCGCAAACGGCTCGCCGCCGGAAAAAGTCACTCCGTCAAGCAGCGGATTTCCGAGTATCTTTTCCAAAATCTCCTCCGTGCTGCCGTCATATCCGCCGCGCGGGTCATGCGAGCCGGGATTATGACAGCCATCGCAGTTATGCGGACAGCCCTGCACAAATACCGCGTAGCGTATACCCGGTCCGTCTACAATCGAGTCGTTTGCTTCTCCGAATAGTCTCAGTTTCATATACTGTGCTTTACCCTGTCTCTTTCCTCGGCGCGTTTCGCGTTGTTAAAACGGTCGAGTGTGCCTACGAGGTAGCCTGTGATACGTCTTATACGCTCAAATCCGACGCCTCCGTCCTCCTCATGTCTGCCGCACCTTGGACATGTATCTCCTATTATTCCGGTATACCCGCACACCGGATCGCGGTCAACCGGGTGATTTATACTGCCGTATCCGATACCCGCGTCATGCATAACGCGGATAACCTTTTCAAACGCGTCGGTGTTTTTGGCCGGGTCGCCGTCCAGCTCAACATATGAGATATGTCCGCCGTTTGTCAGCGCGTGGTACGGCGCCTCCTTTTTTATCTTATCTATTGCGCTGATATTGTAATATACCGGTACGTGGAAGGAATTTGTATAGTACTCCCTGTCGGTAACGCCCTTGATAACGCCGTAGCGTTCCCTGTCCATGCGTACAAACCGTCCTGACAAGCCCTCCGCGGGAGTGGCGATAAGAGTGAAGTTCAGTCCCGTTTTCTCGCCCTGCTCGTCCATGCGCTTACGCATATGCGAGATTATATCCAGGCCTAAATTCTGCGCCCTGTCACTCTGTCCGTGATGCTCGCCTATAAGCGCGACAAGCGTTTCGGCAAGACCTATCCAGCCTATCGAAAGCGTACCGTGCTTTAATACCTCGCGCAGATTATCGTCGGGCCGCAGCTTTTCACTGTCTATCCACACGCCGTTTCCCATAAGGAACGGAAAATTTTTAACAGTTTTACTCGCCTGCAGCTCAAAGCGGTAAAGCAGCTGATCTATTACAAGGTCAATTTTTCGGTCAAGCTCCTCGTAAAACCAGTTAAGGTCGCCCTTCGCGCGTATGGCTATACGCGGCAGATTTACAGATGTAAAGCTCAGGTTGCCGCGCCTGTTGCATATTTCTCTCGACTTGTCGTGACGGTTTGCGATAACCCTTGTACGGCAGCCCATGTAAGCGATTTCCGTTTCGGGATGACCCTCCTTGTAGTACTGCAGATTGAACGGCGCGTCCACAAACGAGAAATTCGGAAACAGACGTTTCGCGCTTACTCTGCACGCGAGCTTGAACAGGTCATAATTAGGGTCCTCCCGATTGTAGCTCACGCCCTCCTTGACCCTGAAAATCTGTATCGGAAAAATAGGCGTTTCGCCATGACCCAGTCCCGCCTCGTTCGCGAGCAGTACGTTTTTTATTACCATTCTGCCCTCCGGGGATGTGTCCATACCATAGTTTATTGACGAGAACGGCGTCTGCGCTCCCGCGCGGGAATGCATAGTGTTCAGGTTATGAATAAGCGCCTCCATTGCCTGATATGCCGCTCTGTCAGTTTCCGCAAGCGCGTTTTTCAGCGCGAACCGCTGACACTCGTCCGTCCTTTTTACGCCCATTTCCTCAAGCTTACCTCGCTCCGCGCGGCAGTAGTCCTCGTAGTCGCCCATACGCAGCTCGCACCCGCTCTCTATTATCCCGTCGCGCATGCCCTTCAGCGCATCTATATCTATGTCCTTCCCGCCTATAAGCTCAACAGCCTTTTTCAGATTTTCCGTATAGCGCCTTTTATATGTTTTTATTATGCCCGGCGCGAGTCCATAATCAAAGTTCACTATACTCTGCCCGCCATGCTGGTCATTCTGATTTGACTGTATGGCTATACAAGCCAAGGCGGAATAGGTAGATATATCGTTAGGCTCGCGGATTACACCGTCGCCGGTTGAAAAGCCGTCCTTGAAAAGCTGAAGTAAGTCAATCTGCGTGCAGGTCGTCGTCATAGTCAGGAAGTCCATATCATGAATATGAATGTCGCCGTCTTTGTGCGCCTTCGCATGTTCAGGCTTTAAAACAAACATCTCGAAAAATTTCTTTGAACCCTCGGAGCCGTACTTCAGCATTGTTCCCATAGCCGTGTCCGCGTCAACGTTCGCGTTTTCACGCTTTATGTCCGAGTCCTTGGCGTCCTTGAAGGTGATATCCTCATAGGTTTTCATAAGCTCCGTGTTCATCTCGCGCACGCGAGTACGTTCCGCACGGTATACAATGTATGCCTTCGCCGTACGTACATGACCGTTATTTATCAGAACCCGCTCCGCGCAGTCCTGTACCTGCTCGACCGTCGGTTCGGTATAGCCCTGCTCCTCAAGCTCGTACAGCACCTTTTCGGCAAGCTCCATAGAGTATTTAGGATTGTCGCGCCCCACGCTCGCTATAAAGGCTTTGTTTATCGCCTCGGAAATTTTCTGCATATCAAACGGCACAAGACGTCCGTCACGCTTTGCTATTCTCTCTACCATTACCTCTTACTCCTCTTTTTACACCTGTATATTGTGTTTAAATTCTTACTTGAACGATTATAACCCACAAGATATTGTATTGTCAATAGCTTTTATACTAATGTAAATTTAATGTAATATAAGTAAAATATTAGCGCAATCTATTGACGCGGACAATTAAATTCTATATAATTATATATATATTATTATGAAAGTAAGGAGGAAAAAAATATGAAAAAAATAGCGGCGCTATCAGTATTGATATTCACATTCGGAATATACGCTTACGCGGCGGCGCCGGAGGCGGACATCGCCTACACCTTTGACAATACGCTTTCGGACGCCGAGGCTAACGGCACGGTTTCGTATACCGACGGCGTATCGGAGCAAGCGGCTTACTTTGAGAACAAAGCGTATTTGACGCTGCCGGAGGGGATTGTGTCGGACGCGTCGGATTTTACTGTTTCCGCGTGGGTTAAGCCGGATGAAATCTCGTCGTGGGCGAGAGTTTTCGACTTTGGAACAGGAACGGAGAAATATATGTTCCTGACTCTTACAAACGGCTCCGGCACAACCTTTGCGATTACGGCAAGCGGAAATAGCGGCGAGCAGAAAATAGTCGCTCCGTCAACGGTGTTTACGGTAGGCGAGTGGACGCATATCGCCGTTACAAAATCCGGAAACAGCGCGGTCATGTACGCGGACGGCGTAGAGGTCGGACGGAACGACAACATGACTCTTTCGCCTTCATCGCTGGGTACGACAGCTCTGAACTACATTGCAAAATCACAGTACGACGATCCGTATTTTAATGGCTGTATAGACAATTTTAGGATATACAGGAAAGGGCTTACAGCTGATGAAATAAGCGAGCTTGCGGGCGAACCGAATAACAGCATTGTGTCAATAGAACCGGTTACGTTAACCATTGAGGCAAACAGCGAGGCGGAGCTGCCCGATTATGCCGAGGCGGTATTCGGCGACGGCGCAAAACGCAGCGTCAAGGTACAGTGGGACGGCGTGGACACAAGCCGAGACGGCGTGTACAATGTAAGCGGAACGGTAATGGGTACGGAAGTAAAGGCGTCGGCGCGGGTTACGGTAACGTCGCTGTCCGTCACGGACGGTCTTACCGCGACAGCGCAGCTTTACTCGGACAGCGGCAAGTATATTGCCGACTACACAATCGGCAATTACAGCGACATTAAAAAAGCGATTATATTTATCGCCGCTTATGACGGTGAAACGCTTGTCGGCGTCGGAATGAAAAAAATAGACGAACTGAATAACGGTATTTACAGCGTTGAGGTAAGCGCGCCGCAGTCGGAGGATATTATGGTTAAAACATATTTATGGGACATGGAATTAAAACCGCTCGCGAATTGCGCGTCAAAGAATTTCGGCAATCCGTACGGCTCGTCCTTCGAGGTCAGCGAGGTCAAGCTTACGGACGGTATTTTCAAGACCTCGCAGGATTTGGGGCTTACGGTTGTAAAATCGCTTGACGTAGACCGCCTTCTGGCGCCCGTGGCGTATAACGCCGGCGCTATAACGGATAAATCCGAATACTACGGCGGCTGGGAGGCGTATAAATACAGAACATACAGCGGTACCGGTATTTCCGGCCATTCGCTCGGTCACTGGATGAGCGCGGCGGCGGATATGTACGCCGTAACGGATGACAGCGAGGTCAAGGAAAAGCTTGATTACGCTGTAAATAAGCTTGCCGAGTATCAGGAAATGAACGGCGACGGCTATATAGGCGGAGTTGAGGAAAGCGGTTTTGTCAAGGCGCTTAGCGGAACGCTGAGCGTAAGCGCGTTTGATTTAAACGGCTACTGGGTTCCCTGGTATTCCTTCCACAAAATCTATCAGGGGCTTATCGACGCGTACGAGCTTACGGGCAATGAAAAAGCTCTTGAAGTCGTACGCGGCTTTGCAGACTGGGCTATAAACGTCACAAAAGACATGGAGGACGACAAATTCAATCAGATGCTCGAGTGCGAGTACGGCGGCATGAACGAGGTTATGGCGGAGCTGTACGATATCACAGGCGAAAAGAAATATTATGACCTTGCCGTACGTTTCACGCAGCCGTCGATTATAACTCCTCTGTCAAACGAAACAGACGAGCTGGCAGGTAAGCACGCGAACACTCAAATACCGAAGGTAATCGGCGCGGCGGCTGTGTTTGAGCAAAATGAAGACAGAACGGATTACAAGACCGCGGCAAAATTCTTCTACGACACTGTTGTGAACAACCGCTCGTATGTCATAGGCGGAAACTCCAACAGCGAGCATTTTTCCGGCGTCGGCGACGAAACCCTGGGTACCCAGACCTGTGAAACCTGTAATACCTATAACATGATGAAGCTTGCGGAGCATCTGTACGCGTGGAACCACGATGCGGCGTACATGGACTACTACGAAAAAGCGCTCTTTAATCATATACTGGCGTCACAGGACCCGGAAAGCGGCATGAAAACCTACTTTATGGCGACAAAGCAGGGGCATTTCAAGGTGTATTCGACGCTTGAAAACTCTTTCTGGTGCTGTTTCGGCAGCGGCATGGAAAACCCCGGAAGGTACACGAGAAATATTTATTATAAGGACAACGATGATTTCTATGTGAACCAGTTCATTTCCTCAAGCGTTGAGTGGAAGGAAAAAGGACTTACGATTTCGCAGTCCACAAATTATCCGTATTCGGATACGACGCTTATATCTATCGACGAGGGTTCCGCAGACGCGAAGATTAACATAAGAATACCCTCATGGCTTTCGGAGGACGCGACTGTAACGCTTGTACACGGCGACGCGGCTGAAGAGCCGATAACGGTCAAGGCGACCGGCGAGGCGTATTATTATCCTATCGAAGGCAGGTGGCAGAAGGACGATAGGATAATCGTAAAGCTGCCGATGGGACTTCACACCTACACCGCGCGCGACAGCAAGAATAAGGTCGCGTTTATGTACGGACCTGTCGTTCTCGCGGGAGAGCTCGGAACGGAAAGCTTCCCAACCACCGACCTTGTGTCCGACCACACGTCGCTTGACAGCTTCGGGTCAATCGAGGTTCCGGATATAGTCGTTGAGAATAAAAGTCCCGAAGCCTTTATAACGGCGACGGATTTGTCAAAGCTCGAATTTAAGCTGGATACCGGCAGCGGAATCGCAATAACCCTGATACCGTATTTCAACCTGCATCACGAGAGGTATTCGTTGTACTGGTATCTGTACGGCGAGGACGAGGAAAGGGAAAAGGACGAATTCGCAGCCGCGCTTGACGCGGCGACAATAGACGCGGTATATATCGACGGTCAGCAGAATGAACTCGAACACTCCCTGCAGTCCAATAACTCTCACTACGGGTATTTAGACTCCGTTTCAAAGACGTGGCGCGACGCATACGGTACGGACGCGTACTTCAGTTATGAAATGAAAATAGACGAAACGGCTGAAAAGAACTATGTAATGGCGGTTTATCTGGCGACCGACTCCGGTTTCTCCTCGGGCGGAGTAAATTATACCCGCGATTTCAATATACTTGCCGACGGTACCGTTATCGGAAACCAGAAGTTGCCGGCAAGCGGTTCGGGACTGGTATATACTTATTATGAAATTCCGTCGGATGTGATTTCCTCCGCAAAGGACGGCAAAATAACCGTAAAATTTGCCCCAAGCGGCTTAAATACGGCGGCGGGCGGCGTGTTTGAGGTAAGAACCACAAACGCGGTTGTGGAAAAGGAACAGGCATGATTATAGATTTTCACACGCATATTTTTCCTGATAACATGGCTGTAAAAGCCGTCGGAACTTTAGAGGAGCATATACGCGGTCAGGGCAGGAGCTATAAGGCTGTAATTCCCGCCACTCTCGCGTCGCTTAAAAAGTCAATGTCCGAAAACGGCATTGACTTTTCCGTTGTACTTCCGATTGCGACAACCGTCACCCAGTCAACCTCCATAAACCGTTTTGCCGCGAAAATAAACAACCGCGGCGGCATATTCTCGTTCGGCTCGCTCCACCCAATGCAGACGGACTGGGAGGACGTCCTGTACGGCATAAAGGAAAAGGGACTGCGCGGAATAAAGCTGCATCCCGAATACCAGCAGTGTTATATTGACAGTCCGGAGTCGCTCAGAATACTCAAAAAATGCGAGGAGCTTGACCTGGCTGTCGTACTCCACGCCGGAAATGACGTCGGCGTTTCGCCGCCAAGGCGATGTATGCCCGACAGGCTCGCGCACGCGCTTGAGTATGTAAGCGGCGATAAAATCGTCGCCGCGCATCTCGGCGGCTGGGACGCGTGGGACGATGTCGAGAAATATCTCGTCGGTACGCCGATAAGCCTCGACACAGCGTATATCGCCGATTTTATCGAGCCTGCTCAGCTTTTGCGTATTATACAAAATCACGGCAGCGAAAAAATACTTCACGCTACCGACTCCCCGTGGGAAAAACAGGGTAAAGCGGCAGAGCTTATACGCTCGCTCCCTCTTGCGGAAGCGGACTTTAACAATATTTTTTACAAAAACGCGAAAAAACTTCTCAAAATAGGTTGAGTTAACGGAAAAATCCAGTTATAATATATATGATAATTTGTTATACAGGAGCTGCAGTATGTTCAGTAATGATATAAGTATAGATTTAGGCACAGCCACTATACTGGTTTATATAAAAAACAAAGGCATTGTCCTGCGCGAGCCGACGGTCATAGCCGTAAATACAAAAACCAATAAGGTATGCGCGGCGGGCGGCGAGGCGCTCGCTATGCTTGGCAGGACTCCTCCGCATATTCGGGCGGTGCGTCCGCTGATAGACGGAGTTATTTCAAACCTCACGCTTACGCAGGAAATGATTAAATATTTCTTTACAAAAATTTTCGCGCGCACTCTCGGACACCCCCGTATCATGATGTGCGTACCGAGCGGTATTACCGACGTTGAGCAGCGCGCGGTAATTGAGGCGGCGCGCGAGGTAGGCGCGCGGGATATATATATAATAGAGGAGCCTGTTGCGGCGGCGCTCGGCGCGGGCTTTGATATATCGCGCCCGCGCGGCACAATGATTGTCGATATAGGAGGCGGAACTACCGATATAGCGGTAATGTCGCTGGGCGGAATTGTCGTCAGCCGCTCGCTCAAAATCGCCGGCGACGAATTCAATGAGGCTATTATCCGTTATATGCGCAAGGAAATGGGACTTGTTATCGGTCCGCGTACGGCGGAGCGGATAAAAATTGAAATCGGCTCGGTTATACCGCGCTCAAAAGAGCTTTTATGCGAGGTTAAGGGTATAAGCGTACTCTCCGGTCTTCCAAAGAGCGGTATTGTTTCGTCAAACGACCTTTACCCCGCCTTCGAGGATTTTGTGTACAATATGACAGAGCGCGTCAAGGAGGTACTGGAGGAAACGCCTCCCGAGCTGCACGGCGACATTATTCAGGACGGCATTATAATGACCGGGGGCGGCTCGCTTATTCACGGTCTGGACAAGCGTATTTCCGACGCGAGCGGAGTCGGAGTCGTTCTCGCGCCGGATATTACCGACTGCGTCGCAAAGGGCGCAGGTATCGCGCTTGAAAATATCGACGCCGTCACGGAACCGACTCGTATTTTTCATAAAAAAGCATATATAAGAGATTGATATCAATTAAGAAAAGAGGTATATATTATGTCAAAGAAGAAACCTTTTGCGCTTACCAATGCGGAAATACAAAAAATACTCCCTCACCGCTATCCGTTTCTGCTGGTGGATAAAATCGTGGAATTTGATGAAGGGAAAAGCATCACCGGAATTAAAAATGTTACGGCAAACGAGCCTCAGTTTACCGGTCACTTTCCCGGCAATCCTATTATGCCGGGCGTGCTTATTTGCGAGGCGCTTGCGCAGGTCGGCGCGGTTATGCTGCTGTCAATGCCCGAAAATAAGGGTAAGCTTGGCGTGTTTACAGGCATAAATAATTTTAAATTCCGCCGTCAGGTTGTACCCGGCGACACTTTGGAGCTGCACGCGGATTTGCTTATGTACCGTCACGGTATGGGCAAGGCGAACGTTAAGGCGACAGTGAGCGGTCAAACCGCGGCAAGCGGAGAAATCAGCTTTGCCGTTGTGGACAATGCCGCGGCGGAGGAATAATGCTGCGCGGCGACGAACAGCTGGATGACCTTCAGGCCGGCGGTCTGTTTCTTATTCAGAAAAAGGACGGCTTCAAATTCGGAGTTGACGCGGTACTGCTCGCCGACTTTGCCAAGGACGCTCCGTCCAAGGCTACGCTTGACCTGTGTACCGGTACGGGTATTGTACCGATTTTACTCTCACACAAAACCGAAACCGAACGTATATGCGGTATTGAAATTCAAGGGAAAATTGCCGAAATGGCACGGCGTTCCGTAGAATATAACTCGCTTTCGGGGCGTGTGGAAATCATACATGGCGACCTGAAAAACGCCGTTAATATCTACGGCGAAGCTGTATTTGACAAAATAACCTGCAATCCGCCTTACATAAAAAACGGCGCGGGTATGCAGAACAGCGAGGACACAAAGTCCGTATCCCGGCATGAAATAATGTGCACGCTTGACGACGTTGCGCGCGTCGGCGCGCGGCTGCTTGTGTCCAAGGGCAGACTGTTCATGGTACACCGTCCGGCGCGCCTAGCGGATATATTCTGTACCCTGCGGCGGTACAGAATAGAGCCTAAGCGTCTGCGGTTTGTACATCCCTCTCCCGCCGCCGCCGCAAATCTTGTACTTGTCGAGGGCATGAAGGACGGAGGGGCGGAGCTTAAAATGCTGCCGCCGCTGTACGTATTTGACGGCAAGGGTAAGTATACAGCTGAAATTAACAGTATTTATGGGAGATAATTATGAGCGGAAAATTATATCTTTGCGCTACGCCCATAGGAAATCTGGGCGACGTGTCAAAACGCTGTCTTGAAGTATTTTTTAACGTAGATTTAATCGCGGCGGAGGACACAAGGCGCACCTTGCGGCTGCTTAATCATTTTAATATATCAAAGCCGCTGACAAGCTATCACGAGCATAATAAGCGCGAAAAGGGCGATTACATAATATCGCTTTTAAAGGAAGGTAAAAACGTCGCTCTGGTGTCGGATGCGGGTACGCCCGCTATTTCCGACCCCGGCGAGGATTTGGTAAGGCTGTGTATTGAAAACGGCGTCGAGGTCACGTCTATCCCCGGCGCGGTCGCGGGTATAAACGCGCTGATACTGTCGGGCTTTTCCACAAAGCGGTTCTCGTTTGAGGGCTTTTTATCCGTAAATAAGCGCCACCGCCGCGAGCATCTGGACAGCGTAAGGAGCGATACCCGTACCCTTATTTTCTACGAGGCGCCGCACAAGCTGAAAAATACGCTTAACGACATGCGCGATGCTTTCGGCGGTAACAGAAAAATCGCGCTCGCCCGCGAGCTTACAAAAATCCACGAGGATATTATGCGCTGCACGCTTGACGAGGCTGTAAGCTTTTACGCCGAAAACAGTCCGCGAGGAGAATACGCGCTTATTGTCGAGGGCGCGCAGACGGCCGAGCCGTCTGCGGAAAATATATGGGATAACATTACGGTACGAAAGCATGTGGACGGATATATCGCGCAGGGAATGAACCCGAAAGAGGCTGTGAAAAAAGCCGCCGCCGACAGGGGACGTCCCAAGCGTGAAATTTATAACGAATATCACAAGGGGTAAGGCTTATGAAAAAGAAAACTTTATTTTTAGTCGGCGCGGCGGCTGCCGCGGGTATATACGGCGCGGTCACGGGTAAGGGACCCTTCAACGCGCTGCGCTTTAAAAAACAGCACGAAAGAATTTCAAGCTACGTTGAAACTCACTATCCCGGCGCGCTGTACACGCCGATAGAGGCTACGGAAAACGGCTGGGTGACTGTTATCAGGCGTCTTTTTCAGCCGAAAATTATTCTGTACGTAAGCTGTGACAGCGACGGTAATTTCATTTTTACGGAAACAGAAGTGGAAAATTCGTAACAAAAAAACCTCCGGCGGCATAGTATACAATACAACGTAAGCGTTTACGCTTCAGCCGAAAGGAGGTTTTTTCTATGGGTTTATTTGGAGGAGGCTGCTCAGGCGGTTCTGACACATGGATTTGGATTGCTATAATCATTGTACTTGTACTGCTTTGCAGCGACGGAAACATTTTCGGAGGTAAAGATGACAAGCGCTGCTGTGAGCCATGCGAGCCGCGCTGCTGCCCGCCGCCGAAGGACTGCTGCGACCCTTGCTGCTGATAAACAGAAACAGAGTTTACAAATGAGCGTCGCTCCGGCGGCGCTTTTAACGCGGGAAAAAGCACGGATACGAGGGCGGTCGGAAACGGTCGCCCTTTTTTGATTTTACTCCATCTCGGCAAGTCTGCGATACTCCTCCTTCATGTACCCCGACAACTCCTCCAAGTCAAGCTTGAACTCGACAAATCCGCGCGCGTAATAGGACAAATCATAGGGCTGATAAAAAATTACCAAATCGCCGTCCTCTATATAGAAGTCCGTCCGGTGACTGTCTTTTATCTCCGGCTTTGCCCACAAGTCGCTGTATTCCTCCGGATCGTCGTTCACCTCCTCGGCTATAAGACGGTTTAATGTGTCCTTGTAGCCATCGTCTGCGAACAGGTCGGAAAGCTGAATTTCCTGTCCCGACGCAAGGTCGATATTCCTCGGTATTCTGACTGTGTTTCCGTGCGCGCCGCCGTTGTATACATACTTTTCCTCAACAACGCTTATAAACGAGTTTTTATTGTACTTTTCCTCCCATTTTATGTCAAGCACGCTTTTGTTGCCCATACGTACGTTGCCGCTGTTTTCCTGCGCGCTGCTGTCAAACGCCACAATGTCACTCTCGACAGACCGCTCGATATCGTCGTTTAATATTTCCTCAAAATCTTTATTTTCCATTCCGGAAAACCGTATAACCTCGGCTCTTACAGAGGATATGTCCGTTTCGTACTCCTTTACCGACGTGCCGACGCTGACCCCCGTCATGGCGCAGGCGCAAAGACACGCCGCTGCCGCCGACGCGAAGAGAACGCCCCTGATTTTACAAAAAATATCCATCGCCGAAAATCCCTTTACCCTTTACAATATAATACAAATAAGCCCGTTGCTGCCGTCATTGATTATGCGCTGCAGGGTTTCCCTGAGCTTCATACGCGCCGACTCCGGCATACGTGAAAGCTTGTTGTGCAAGCCTTCGTTTACAAGCTCGTACAGCGACTTACCGAATATGTTGGACTGCCATATACGTTGCGGGTCCGCTTCAAATTCCGACAGCAGATAATGTACAAGCTCCTCGGACTGCTTTTCCGTGCCGACAATCGGACTTACCTCGGTTTCTATGTCTGCGCGTATCATATGAATTGAAGGCGCCGACGCCTTTAGCTTTATGCCGAAACGTCCGCCCTGCTTGACAATTTTAGGCTCGTCAAGACTCAGCTCGTCAGTAGACGGCGAAACGATACCGTAACCCTTCTCCATGACCTCGTGCAGCGCGAATGAAATTTTGTCGTACTCCTTTTTCATGCCGGACAGCTCCGACATAAGCGTCATAAGCTGATGCTCGCCGTCTATCTCAAAGCCTGACATCTCGCCGAGTACTCTGTAAAACAGCGGCTGCGGCAGCTCCACGCACAGTCTGACAGTACCGTCGCCCAGGTCCATACCCTCTATGTACGAGCGCTTTACAAAGCCGCACTCGCCCATACCGTCGGCGAGAGCGCGCACGTCGCGTATGCGGTTCACATTCTCAATTTTTTCAAGCACGGCGCCGTACAGCTCCTGCTTAAGCCAATGGCCGCTGTCAAGCTCTTCAATCCACTCCGGTACCGATATGTTGATTTCCTTCAGCGGAAACTCAAACAGTACCGTTTCCACTATGTCGTGTATGTCGTTTGCTCCAAGCTCCTCGCAATTTACCGCCATGACGGGTACTCCGTGCCGCTCCTCCAGCTCGCCGCGCAGACGCTGCGCGGCCTGTGAGTTGGGATGCGTGGAATTGAGCAACACTATAAACGGCTTGTTTATAGCTTTAAGCTCATTTATTACACGGTTCTCCGCATCTACATAATCCTCACGCGCAATATCCGTTATACTGCCGTCCGTAGTTACAACAAGTCCTATGGTGGAGTGCTCGGTTATGACCTTTTTTGTGCCGATTTCCGCCGCCTCGTTAAAGGCTATCGGGCGGTCGAACCACGGGGTCGTAACCATTCTCGGCTCTCCCTCCTCAATATACCCCAGAGAACCGTCTACAATATAGCCTACGCAGTCTATCATGCGCACGCGCAGATGCGCGTTATCGCCCAAGGATATCTCGACCGCCTCGTTAGGTATGAACTTAGGCTCGGTTGTCATTATAGTTCTGCCGCCCGCGGACTGCGGAAGCTCATCCCGTGTCCTCTCCGCTTGATATACGTTCTCTATATTCGGTATTACAAGCGAATCCATAAACTTCTTTATAAATGTTGATTTCCCCGTCCTGACCGGTCCGACGACGCCTATGTACACATCTCCCTGACTTCTTTGAGCAATATCGCTGTAAATATTGTATTCCTCCAATTCTGTTTCCTCCTTTTGTCCTAAATATATGTTAATAGTATATGCGTGTCTATCTTTAATATGAATATAAATTTGTGATAAAATTTCCTGCTTTTTTGCAAATTATGGTTGAATTTCACGAAAATATAGTGTATAATAGATTACATAATTATCAATTTTTCATAATGAGGAGCATAGAATGAAAATTACAAAAAAATTTACCCTTTTGCTTTTCCTCTTTACATCAATTATGCTCTTAACAACATCGGTATACGCGGAAAAGTCGGTATTAAAGGCGGGAATAGTGAATAATTACAGTTTTTCCGGCAATGTCGTATCGGACTACGCGCGCGGCTGCATGGATGAAATTTTGAAATATGCGGACAATCCCAATCTCGAATACATTGAAACAGAGCTTGACTCAGGCATAGATATGCTCAATAACGGCAGTGTTGACTTCCTGTGCATGGCGCCTGTTACCGACTCGCTCAAGGCGTATGCGGATTATACCTCGGAGCCTATGGCTACGGGATTTCTCGCGCTGTACGCGTCAAAATACAGCCGGTTTTACTATGAGGATTTTTCGTCGTTTAACGGTATAAGAGTCGCAGTACTCTCCGGCGCCGTATATGAGCCGTACTTAAAGGAATATTCCGAAAAAAACGGTTTTACATATACGCCGGTGTACTACGACACAATAGATGAAATGCTTAATTCTCTGACATACGGCTCCGCCGACGCCATTTTTACACCTACCACAGACCGTTCAAACGGTCTGCGTATTATAGCTAAATGCGGCAATGTACAGTATTACTGCGCGGTAAAAAAAGGAGACGGCGATACGCTGAATATATTGAATAACGCTCTTGCGGAGCTTAAAGAGAATAACCCCTTTTACCTTTCGCAGCTTTTCACCGGGTACTTCACAAAACCGTATTTCAGCATGGTCGGCTGGACGGAGGAGGAATATTCCGACCTTATGTCAATGGACGCGCTCAGGGTTTTCATACCCGATGATAACTATCCCCTCGCATATTATGACGCGGACAGCGGCGGCTACCGCGGCATGTACGCGGAAATGGCGGAGAATATCGCCTCGGCTATCGGGCTGGATATAGAATATATTGCGTATGAACCGTCTGAAATGTCCATGAACGGAATTATAATGGGAAAGGCGGACGCCATACTGACCGTTTCCGGCTCGGTGCAGGGCGTCGTTGAGGCGAGCGAGCCGTACGACTATCTTTCCTATCTGCCCATAGCCGCCAAGGATAAAGATTATTCCGAAAAGGACAATCTGCGCGTTGGTATTCTTTCTAATGACGCGTGGATTACGGATTACCTAAGCGGGCTGCACCCCGACTGGACAATTGAAAAATATAATTCAATACATCTGCTTTTCGGCGCGGCGCGGCGGGGGTCCGTTGATATAGCTCTTTTATCTTCAGCGGATTTGCAGACCAAAACGAGCCTTATCGCTTACCCAAAGCTGTCCGTTATTGACGACCTCAGGATTGATGTGCCGGTATGTCTTGGTATCTCAAGCATAACCTGTACCGACCGATTTATAAATCTTATAAACAAGTCAATCAAAAGCATTTACAATCCCGCCGCTGACTCCAATAAGGATTTATACACGATTAACAGCTCTTATATACCGAATATACGCGACACGCTGTATACCAATAAGCAATGGGTTATAGCGGGACTTGCGTCTGTTCTGCTGATATTCATGGTAATTATATGGCGTGAGCATCATTTCAGACGGCTGTCCATGCTTGACGAGCTTACGCGCATACCAAATATGCGCTACTTTGAAAAGAACGCGTTAAAGATTATGACAAAGGATGATAAATCATCGTATCTGCTTATTTCTCTGGATATAAGGAACTTCAAGCTTATAAACGACCGTTTCGGTCAGGCTGTCGGCGACCAGACTTTGGGCAATATAGCCTCCGAAATACGCAATCTGTTCAAGGACAGCGGAGCGCTGTACGCCCGCGTTCAGGGCGATTGTTTCCTTATCCTTATAAAGGACACGCCGAGCGCACGGGAAAAGGCGCGGCGTCTTACGGATATAAACACATATATACACAATACGACACAGTATCATATACCGCTGAAAATAGGCGTGTGTCCCATTCCGCGGTACAATTCCGCGTACAACCTTACGCATTACATTGACCGCGCTGAAATCGCTAAGGAATCCGGCAGCGTCTCAAGCGCCAATTTTCTCGGCTATTTTAACGAGGATATGGAGAATGATTTGCAGGCAAAGAACGAGATAGAGAGCGAGATGCTCCTTGCTCTCGAACGCGGCGACTTTGTGGTGTATTATCAGCCCAAGTACGAGCTTGAGGGAGATACTATTATAGGCGCGGAGGCGCTTGTACGCTGGAACCACAAGGAAAAAGGACTTATATCCCCCGGGCTGTTTATACCTTTGTTTGAGAAAAACGGTTTCATTATCAAGCTTGACTTTTATGTGTATGAATGCGTACTGAAAATGCTGCGCCGGCGTATTGACGCAAAATTACCTGTGGTGCCGGTTTCTATGAACGTATCGCGCTGTCACCTCGGCGATACCGGTTTCGCGGATAAGCTGGAAAACCTTATGAAACAGTACAATATCCCGAAACAGTACATAGAAATGGAAATCACCGAAAGTATTTTCAGTGAGGACGATAATTTGGCGGTGCGTCTTATAGACGAGCTTAAGCTCTGCGGATTTACTATTTCAATGGACGACTTCGGCAGCGGATATTCGTCGCTCAATCTGTTACAGAACGTACCGATTGACACGTTAAAAATAGATAAGAAATTTATCGACAACAGCGACGAGTCGCCGAAAAGCCGTATCATTATTGAAGAGGTTATCTGTATGGCGGCTAAAATCCGCATAAAAACCATATGCGAGGGAGTTGAAACCGCCACTCAGCGCGACTTCCTGAAACAGGCGGGCTGTAACATGGTACAGGGCTTCTTTTATTCAAGACCGCTCCCGTCGGACATGTTCGAGGAATTACTGAATTCAAATTGCGCATTGACAACGGGCGTTTGATGTGCTAATATTAAATACAGGACATGGGAGTCGCATCGGCTCCCTGTTTTCTTAGAAACACATGAAAGGACGGATAGAAATGGCAAAAATTCAAATGAAAACGCCGCTTGTTGAAATGGACGGCGATGAGATGACAAGAATTATATGGAAAATGATTAAGGATATTCTGCTTATTCCTTACATCGATTTAAAAACCGAATATTATGACCTTGGTCTGGAATACCGCGACAAGACCGACGACCGGGTCACAATCGACAGCGCGAACGCGGCAAAGAAATACGGCGTCGCGGTAAAGTGCGCCACAATCACGCCTAACGCGGCGAGAATGAGCGAGTACGGCCTAAAGGAAATGTGGAAGTCGCCAAACGGTACAATCCGCGCCATGCTCGACGGTACGGTATTCAGGACTCCCATATTGGTAAAGGGAATTACGCCGTATATTCCTACGTGGACCAAGCCCATAACAATCGCGCGTCACGCATACGGAGATATTTACAGAAACGTTGAAATGCAGGTTCCCGCCGGCGGTAAGGCGGAGCTTGTTTATACGGACAAGGACGGCAGGGAAACGCGCGAAACGATACATGAGTTTACGGACAGCGGCATTATTCAGGGCGTACACAACCGTGACGGGTCAATCGCGAGCTTTGCGAGAGCGTGCTTTAACTACGCGCTCGACATGAAAAAGGACGTCTGGTTCGCAACCAAGGACACCATTTCAAAGAAGTACGACCACCGCTTCAAGGATATTTTCCGGGAGATTTTTGATAACGAGTACAAGGAAAAATTTGACGCGGCGGGTATTGAGTATTTCTATACGCTTATAGACGACGCCGTAGCGCGCGTTATCCGCTCCGAGGGCGGCTACATATGGGCGTGCAAGAACTATGACGGCGACGTTATGTCGGACATGGTAGCGACCGCGTACGGCTCGCTGGCTATGATGACGTCGGTACTTGTATCGCCGGACGGAGTGTACGAATACGAAGCGGCTCACGGCACGGTGCAAAGGCATTATTACAAGCATCTGAAGGGTGAGAAAACCTCGACAAACTCCGTCGCGACGCTGTTTGCGTGGACCGGCGCGCTGCGTAAGCGCGGCGAGCTTGACAGTCTGCCGGAGCTTACGCGTTTCGCGGATAATCTGGAGAAGGCTGCTATACAGACCATTGAGGGCGGCGTGATGACCGGCGACCTCGCGGCGCTGTCAACCCTGCCTGACAAGCAGACGGTGGACGCCGAGGCGTTCCTCGTCGCCGTAAACGAAAGACTGCAAAAGCTGATGTGAGAAATAAAAATACGGCTGCGCCGATGCAGCCGTATTTTTATTGTAAATCATTCCGCAGTTTCGTATGCCGCGTATACGTTGTCAAGCGCGAACTTACCGTACTGCCAATTGCCGCTGTATTTCATTTTCGTCAGCTTTTCGGCTTCAATATCCGATTTCGTTCCCGAAGCAAGAACCTTGCCGTCCGAATTTGTAAGCGTGTACTTCATTGTTTTTTCCGTAAAGTTAAATTCCAAATCAACCGAAACAACCGTACCCTTTACAAAGCCTTCAATCGTGGTACCGTCGAATTTCGATGCGTTGCCCGCCGTGTCAACGGTTATATCCAGCGCCGTCACTTCCTCCGTCGTCGCGTTACCTTCGTCGTCCGTCGCCGCTTTTTCGCCGACAAACTGAAGCGTTACGCTCGCGGAATTGCCGTCGGTTCTTATCTGATAAGGCTCGATATCAAAGCCGTACTTTAATGTAGTTTTCTCCGAAAGTCCCAAATCCTTTTCATAGGAAAGGCTGCTATTTTCGCCGCTTCCGCCATTACCGAGAACAATAACCTTTCCGTTTCCCTCGGCGGTCATGCCGGCAAAGCTCGACGTATCCGAAGCGGTATCGAGTATCTCCGATACGATGCTTGTTGAGCTGTCGGTTATCCAGTTCGAAACCGATGCAACATTCGAGAAGTCCTCAAATTCGTCAACCGTGTACAGAATGAGGCTGACTGTTCTCTTAATTCCATTTATCTCGGCGGTTATTGTAACGGTATTTTTAACGTTGCCGCCCGCGTCGTAGCTTGCGGGGATCGTCACAACGCCCTTGTCGACCGTCACACTCTCGTCGCTCGACGTCCATGTTATATCCGCGTCCGGGTCATAATAAACAGGGTTATTCGCATCGTCAAACACATCGCTCTCGGTTACAGTCACCGTCTGCTCCGTGCCTGTCCTTACCTTTACTCTGTCGGCGGCGATTTTAAAGCTTGTCACGTCCTCAACGCCCTTCTGCTTCGCAAATTCAGCCTTAAGCGACAAATCCTTGTACAAACGAAGGTCAAGCTCGGCGTCGGTCGAGAAGCTGTCGCCGTCGCCGTCTATCCATTTAACAAATACATATCCCTCCTCGGGAACGGCGTACGCTTTAACCGTACTGCCCTGCGCGACTGTCTTTTCAAGCGTGTTCTCCTCGTCTATATATACCGCGCCCATAACGACAGGCTCGACTTCCTTCTTCTCGACGGTTAAATCAAACGGCTTCATTGTGTCCAAGCCGTCCCAGAGCATAAGCTTTGCGCCTTCGTTAAGCTCAATTTCAAACGTTTGCTTGCCTTCGATAAGTTCCACATCGGACGTATCAACCGCCGCGAGAGCGCCGTCATTGGTATATTCAGCCGTTATAAGCGCCGCGGAATTGTCGCCGCTGTACGCCTTGTCGGCGGTTACAGTGACGTTATATGTGTCGGGCTGCTCCGGCTCGTATATGCTTAAGTCAAGCGTCGACTGCGCGCCGCTGTCCTTGAGCTTCGCGACCGTCATATTTGACAATTTTACATCAAAGGCAACCTTCTGTCCCTCAAGCACGAAATGCTTAAGCGTTGATATCGAAGGCGTACCGAAGGTCTGATAATCGGGAACATCAACAGTTACAGGAGTTCCTCCGGCAACCGATACCTCGGCTGTTCCGGAATTCATATCGAGTATGTATTTAACATTTGTCCATGTCGTTCCGGAAATAGTTCCGACCTCTTGTCCGCTTACGGTCACAACGCCGCCGCTGCCTATACCGAACGCGGTAAACTGATTGGATATAAACGGCGACTTTGTCGGAGTTGTACTCTCGCAGAACGCGAAGTTCAAGCCTCCGCCCGAGCTATACATAATATCCACGTCTATCATATACATTCCGGAACTGCCCGTTCCTACGGCGTTTCCGTCTTCGTCCGTAAGATTGTCAAGCGGACGCATAACATAGAACGAGCCTTGATTTGCGTTGCCGTCTTTCGCACCGTCCGACATAACCCTTGTGTATGTCACGCCGCTTGAGTCGGTTCCAAGCGTAAGGTCTTTGCCCGCGCTTCCGCCGTAAACGTATTTACCGGCGCCTGTAAGGTCTGTTTGTCCGTAGTAATTGAAATCCTCGACGCCGCCGTTCTCGCCCGGAAGAATATACGCTTCTATTTCCGTAGGCGTATATATTGACGAAAGCTGTTCTCCGCCCTCGTCCTCCGGAATAAGTTCTTCCTCACTCGTGCTGCATGACCACATATACGCGCGGTAGGTCTGACCTTCCGCAAGATAAATGTTGCTGTCGTTTTGCGGATTTCCTTCCTCGTCGACCGAGCCGAACGCCAAAACGTTGGTTCCCTTGCCCGTTGTGTTGTCAATGTGATTGGTTGTCACATATGTATTTACAACATTTCCGTCCCCGTCAAGAATTTCAAGAACGCCCGAAGCGTAATTTGAGAACGTAGCCTGTACATACGCCGTTAAGGACGTAAACTGATTGTTCTCGTCAAGAGCCACGTCCTTGATAACTATAGGATATTCAAACGCGACCGGCGGATTATACATCGGCCACGCGTCGCTGTCGCCCGCCCAGCCCATATTGATTATTTCATCCGATACGGGCGTAGGCTCCTCGTGTACCGCGCCATCGGCAAAATTCGCCATGAGCGGCTCAAGAGCCGGGTACGCCGCCGTGTCGGCCGTTGTATAGAAGAGGTACGCAAGATTTTCCGCGCCCGCGTCGTTGGGGTGCGTGGCGTCCGTCGATCCGCTTTTGGGGGTCTGGAAGTAATAATCTAATAGATTTGCGTTATTTGTATAAGGCGTATCATTTACCGTACCGCTCTCGGTAACAGTCGCGTACCAGTCAAGCGACGGTTGGTTGAGGTCGACAAACGCGACGTTGCTAACATTAACAGTCCCGGCCATAACCGCTTCGGTCACTATTTTGTCAGCCTCAGACTTCAATGCGTCGGTTGAGCTGCTCGCCTCCGCCGCAGTTGCGATTTCAGCCCACTTCGCGAGAAATTTGTCGGCTTCGGTTTCTCCGCCGTACATAAGCACGTCGACAAACTGCTTGCCCAACGCCGAAAAGCTGCTGAGCGTCGACGACCATGTGTTTGTTTCTGAATCGTA
This sequence comes from uncultured Lachnospiraceae bacterium, assembly GCA_964634635.1. GTDB lineage: Bacteria > Bacillota > Clostridia > UBA1381 > UBA1381 > Hominilimicola. The sequence goes on along the minus strand of CAZWMB010000019.1, from coordinate 1,387 downwards.
CTGGCTGCTCTGATGCCTGTCAATCGGTCCGACGATTATAAGCGTCGCCGCGCCGCCCTCGGCGTTTTTGCACGCCTCGTAATATTTCTTTAACGAGCTTACATAGTTATTCAGCCAATACTCCGATGTATACGATTGACCGGTGGCGTTTTTATGGTTATGACCGTACTCAACGTACAGATAGTCGCCTTCCTTTATACGCGAGCTTACCATATTGAAGTGATAGTTGTCCGCGGCGTTAAGTCCGCCCTCGCCCTCGTTTACCATAGCGATATTACTCGGCAGGTACTTTGTAAGACCCGTGCCGACGCCGGTGTAGTTGGGGAATACCGTAAACGGAAGCTGACCCGGACCGTCCGTTACGGTCGAGTCGCCGAGAACCCACAATGTAGTCGCGGTTTCAAGCTGCGTTATTTCGAGAGAAGCGAGAGCCGTATTTTCGCCGAGCACGCAGACGTTTACCATTCCGTCCGCGATTGAGCCATTCGGGTCTGACTTCTGATAATAAATCGGCGTTACCCTGATTGTAAACTCCGTTTCAACCTTTTCGCCCGCGGTAATTGTTTTTTCCGTGTACAGCGGGTGTTTTCTCTCGGTGTAAAGCGACGCTGTCGCGTCCTTTTCCGGGTCGAGCGTCGTAACAGTCGCCTTTATTTTGTAATACGTGTCGTCGGGAACCTTGAGCGCGAAACGCACGGGGTAATATTTGTCGGCTTTGTTGCCGTACAAGTCCGCGCCGTAGGTGTTTCCGTCGTCGTCCGTTACATCGTCGCCGCCCGCGCCGACGACGCCGATACCGTCGGTCGCCTCGCTGCCGCCCGCGGCAAGCTCAATTACCTGCCCTTGCTGCTGGTCGAAGCCGTCAAGCCGTTCGCCGAGCTTGTAGTCGTTCTCGTTCGTGCCGATAAAGCCGTACTGATCGTCGCCGCTTGTGTTAAGCGTGTAATTCACGTCGGGAGTTACAAGCGTATAGCCTGCTTCCGCCGTCGCGCTTTCCGCGCCGAAGTCGAATTTCCACGACTTCAATTCGGTTTCGCTTTCCTCCGCGCTTGCCGCCATAGGCAAAATCACGCCGCCCGCGACCATAGCGAGCGACAAAGCCGCCGAAAGCAGTCTTTTGAATTGTTTGTTCATCGTTTCCCTCTCCTTTTTTATTTATTTTCAGATATTTACATTATACCATAAATTTATTTGTTTGTAAATAAAAATTCCTAAAATTGCCACGGCGACAGCATTTACTTTTTAGGATCGAATAAAATTTTCAAGAACAAATCCGGCTCCAAAGCCGCCTTGAACATCAATCTTTTCTTGCTCTTGCCGCGTCTTCCCTGAAAAAATGTCCCCTTCCCGAAAGAATAGACAGAGAAAAGGTTCAAAAAACAGAATG
>CAZWMB010000018.1:0-24049 GCA_964634635.1 uncultured Lachnospiraceae bacterium | reverse complement strand
TCACAGTATTTTATCATAGAAAAATTGATTTTACAGAAAAAAACTCACACTCCCGGCGTCGAGCCGCTCTCGCGTAAAAACCTCCTTTTTGTCGACAGTCTGAAGGGGCTGCGGCAGCCTGATTTTTTGAAAAATCATTTTGCCGCAGCCCCTTTTTTATTTTTTACCGCTGTTATTTTTTTGCCACAGCTCCTTTTGTCTTACAGATTACTCAGCATATCGTTCATATTATACATACCCGCGGGCTTGTCAACAATGAACTTCGCCGCGCGCACCGCTCCGACGGCAAAAACCTCCTTGCTCGACGCGCTGTGTTTTAGCTCGATGACCTCGTCGTTGCCGGCGAATATAATGTCGTGCTCGCCGACAATAGTACCGCCGCGCACCGCGTGAATTCCGATTTCCGTCTTTTTTCTTTTACGGCGTACCGAATGTCTGTCGTAAACATACTCCGCCGGATAGGAAAGCGTTTCGTCAATCGCGTCCGCAATCGCGAGAGCCGTACCGGAGGGCGCGTCAAGCTTTTGGTTGTGGTGCTTTTCAATAATCTCTATGTCAAAATTACCTTCCAACAGTCTTGCGGCCTTTTTGGCAAGCGCAATCAGCAGATTTATACCAAGACTCATATTTGCCGAAAAGAATACCGGGATTTCCTTAGACGCGTCCGTAAACTCCTTTTTCTGCGCGTCGGAAAGCCCCGTTGTGCAGATAATAACCGGAATACGGCGTTCCTTGCAGTAGCTCAGGATACCGGTAAGCGCCGACGGGTGCGAAAAGTCGATAACCACGTCTGCCTCGCCGGTAAAGTCCCGCGGGTCGGTAAATACCGGATAAGAATTTTCAACGCTGTCGTTTACGTCAAATCCCGCGACAATCTCGCAGCCGTTATCCTCGCCGGCAAGGCGGGAGACGACCTGACCCATCTTGCCGTTACAGCCGTTCATAATTATTTTCGTCATTGGTTTTTCCTCCTTTACGCCAGCTTTATACCAAAATCAGTCATGGATTTTTTAAGCCTTTCCTTATTTGCCTCGTCCATGTCCACAAGCGGCATACGCAGATTGCCCGCGTTAAAGCCCATAAGATTCATTGCCGTCTTTATCGGCGTTGGATTTACCTCGATAAACAGGTTGTTGATAAGCTCCAGCATGTCAAGCTGCAGATCCCTCGACTTATCCGTGTCGCCGTTGAAATAATATTCGCAGATATTATGCGTTTCCCTCGGAAGAATATTCGCGACAACGGATATAACGCCCTTGCCGCCCAGCGACAGCGTCGGCACAATCATATCGTCGTTGCCCGAATAGATGTACAGCTCCGGTACCTGCGCGGCAATCTTAGCCATGTAGCCGATATTGCCGCTCGCCTCCTTGACCGCGACAATATTTTCCACCCTCGCAAGCTCCTTCAGCGTGTCGATACCGAAGCTCATACCCGTACGCGAAGGTACGTTGTAAAGGATAATCGGAATTTTAACGGCGTTCGCTATCGCCGTAAAATGTGCGACAAGTCCCTTTTGCGTGGTTTTATTGTAGTACGGGGTAACGGACAATATGCCGTCCGCTCCGTATTCCTCCGCCTTTTTTGTAAGCTCAACCGCGTGCGCCGTGTCGTTCGAGCCGGTACCCGCGATAACCGGAATTCTGCCCGCGGCTTTGTCAACGGTGAATTTTATCGCCGCGAGATGCTCCTCGTCGGGCATGGTCGACGCCTCTCCGGTGGTACCGCAGATTATAACAGCGTCCGTGCCGTTTTCTATATGGAACTCAATCAGCTTTCCCAGCTCGTCATAATTCGTTTTAAGTCCGTCAAACGGTGTGATAATCGCGACGCCGGAGCCTGTAAAGGGTAATGCTTTTGTCATTAAAATCAATCCTTTCTTTAAATTATATTTCATAGAAATTTCTTGCGATTTACAAATAGACGCGCTATACCGTATTCGCAGTCTAAAATTTTATAATACTCAGTCCATATATCCCTTAGCCGTCAGCAGCTCCGCCAAAAGCACCGCTCCGCCGGCGGCTCCTCTTAACGTATTATGGCTCATTGAAACCATCTTGTAATCGTACTGCTTTGACTCTCTGAGCCTGCCGCAGCTTATCGCCATACCGCCGTCAATTTCGCGCGCGGTCTTTATTTGCGGCTCTTCGGGAGCGTCCTTTTCGGTATACACATGTATGAACCGCTTTGGCGCGTGGGGCAGGTTCAGCTTCTGCGGCTCGCCGGAGTAGTCCGCCCACATCTTTTCTATCTCCTCCACCGACGGCTTGTTCGCGCTGTCCCTGAAGGAAAAGAATATTGCCGCAGTATGACCGTCCGATACCGGTACTCTATACGTCTGACATTCTATTGCAAGCTCGTCTGACGGTACGATTTCCCCGCCCTCGATTTTACCGAGTATCTTGTTCGGCTCAAGCTCCGACTTTATTTCCTCGCCGCCGATGTACGGTATAAGATTGTCAACCATTTCCGGCCAGGTACTAAAGGTTTTACCTGCTCCGGATATTGCCTGATAGGTCGTAACAAGCGCGCGGTCAATCGGGTACCGCATATTTATAACAGCCAACGCGGGCAGGTACGACTGCAGCGAGCAGTTTGACTTAACCGCGATAAAGCCGCGCTTTGTACCGAGTCTTTCACGCTGCGACGGAATAATTTCAAGATGCTGAGGGTTAATTTCCGGAATAATCATAGGTACGTCGGGCGTGTGACGGAGCGCCGAATTGTTTGACACAACCGGACACTCCGCCTTCGCGTAACGCTCCTCAAGCGCCTTTATTTCATCTTTTTTCATGTCGACCGCGCAGAATACGAAGTCAACCGTTGACGCGATTTTTTCCACGTCCTCCTCGGCGTTCATAACCGTCATGTCCGCGATGTCCGCCGGTATTTCCCCGTCCATCGCCCACTTCGCGCCGACTGCGTCCTTATATTTTTTGCCCGCGCTCCTCGGCGACGCCGCGAGTACCTCTAAAGCGTACCACGGATGATCGTGCAGAAGCGTTATAAAACGCTGACCGACCATACCCGTCGCGCCTATAATACCTACCTTGTAATTTTGTTTCATTATTAAAACTCCTTTACATTGAAACTTAAAAAGCGGCAGTCGGTGAACTGCCGCTACTGTTTGTAAAAACAAATACAGCGATAGCTCCCCACCTTACGATGACAGTCATACCGTTATTGGCGGTATGCCCAGCAATAAGCGCCGCAGCGGCGCTCACGCTTCGGCGTCATATCCTTTCCCCGCGCTTCGCAGGGGACTGCCCCCTCCGCGCGGGTACTTATATAATAACGCGCCTCTATCTTGCTTATATATTATACTACCACTATTAACATTATGTGTCAATAGGAAAAATATTATTTTTTTGTGACAAAAAGCCGTGAGCTTTTTACGGTTTTGCTATTGACGTTGTATACGGTAAAATGATAAAATATATAATTAAATACATAATGATTTGTACAGGAGAAAGATATGTGGATTGCAGACAACTGGAGCGACTATCGTCTTGTAGACAGCGCGAACGGCGAAAAGCTGGAATATTGGGGTGAATATTTGCTGCGCCGTCCGGACCCGCGGGCGGTCTGGAGCGTCAAGTCCGAGAAAGAGCTGTGGAACAGCGCCGACGCGTGGTATCACCGCTCAAAATCCGGCGGCGGTAAGTGGCAATTTCTGAATAAGCGTCTGCCGGAGCGTTGGACGATAAATTACCGCAGCCTTACGTTTAACATCAAGCCCATGGGTTTTAAGCATACCGGCCTGTTTCCGGAGCAAGCGGTAAACTGGGACTGGTTTTCGGGCCTTATAAAAAACGCGCGAAGACCCATACGCGTGCTTAATCTTTTCGCGTACACCGGCGGCGCAACCGCCGCGGCGCTTTTTGCGGGAGCGGAGGCGGTACATGTAGACGCGTCCAAGGGTATGGTCGCGTGGGCCAAGGAGAATATTGCGTCGTCCGGACTCGCCGATAGGAATGTACGGTACATTGTGGACGACGTAAAGAAGTTTGTACGGCGCGAGGCGCGGCGGGGACGCGAATACGACGCTGTAATCATGGACCCTCCGTCCTACGGACGCGGTCCGTCCGGCGAGGTATGGAAAATAGAAAACGAGCTGTATCCGCTTGTAGAGGACTGTATGAAAATACTGTCGGATAAGCCGCTGTTTTTTCTCATAAACTCGTACACCACGGGTCTATGCCCTCAGGCGCTTGTGAACGTGCTGACAATGACGGTTGCCGCGCGGTACGGCGGTCGGATTACAGCCGACGAAATCGGTCTTGCCATGAGCGCAAACGGACTGATACTGCCCTGCGGTATCAGCGGCAGGTGGCAGTCGGAATAAAATGAAAACTGAAAGGTAAAGCAAGCCATGATAGAAACGCAGAACCTGACCTTTATATACCGTGAGGAGAATACCGAGAGCGGGGATACAGAGGAGGAAATTGTTCTCAACGGACTCGACTTAAAAATCAAACAGGGAACTTTTACCGCAATTCTGGGACAGAACGGCAGCGGCAAATCCACGCTGGCAAAGCATTTTAACGCAATACTTCTGCCGTCGGGCGGAAAGGTGTACGTAAAAGGTATGGATACCGCCGACGAGAGTAAAGCTTTCGCTATACGTCAGTCGGCGGGTATGGTCTTTCAAAATCCGGACAACCAGATGGTCGCGGCGATTGTTGAGGATGAAATTGCTTTTGCGCCCGAAAATCTCGGCGTAGAACCGAAGGAAATACGCAGACGCGTTGACGAATGTCTTGAAATTGTGAATATGACAAAATTCGCTCAAAGCTCGCCCTCAAAGCTTTCCGGCGGACAAAAGCAGCGCGTCGCGATAGCGGCGGTGCTCGCTATGAATCCCGAAATACTTATTCTTGACGAGCCGACCGCAATGCTCGACCCGAAGGGCAGAAAAGAGGTAATCAACACTGTAAAAATGCTCAACCGTGATAAAGGTATTACAGTTGTACTGATAACGCATTACATGGACGAAGCGGCGCTGTCGGACAGAACGGTTGTTCTCGACGGCGGCAAAATCGTGCTTGACGGTACCCCTAAGGAGGTATTCCGCAATGTGGAGAAAATCAAAACGCTCGGTCTTGACGTACCGCAGGTTACGGAGCTTGCGCACGGACTAAGAAAGCTCGGAATTGACATTCCCGATGATATATTGACCGTGGACGAGTGTTTTACGGAATTGATAAGGATATTGGAGGGTGTAAAATGATAAAGGCGGAGCATGTAAGCTATATTTATCAGCAGGGAACGCCATTTGAAAGACAGGCTCTGCACGACGTCAGTCTTGAAATCCCGGACGGAACGCTTGCCGCGATTATCGGTCACACCGGCAGCGGCAAATCGACGCTGACGCAGCATTTTAACGCGCTTATAAAGCCGACGTCGGGCAGAATTTTTGTGGACAATATGGATATTACCGACCCGAAAGCCGATTTAAAAACGGTAAGACGTACGGTAGGGCTTGTGTTTCAGTATCCGGAGAGCCAGCTTTTTGAGGAAACCGTGTACAGGGATATTTCCTTCGGACCTAAAAATATGGGCTTTACAGGCGCGGAGCTGGACGAGCGCGTACGTAAAAGCGCGGAGCTTGTAGGCCTTGAAGAGAAATATCTTGACCGCTCCCCGTTTGAGCTGTCGGGAGGACAAAAGCGCCGCGCGGCAATCGCGGGGGTGCTTGCCATGAACCCGCGCGTGCTGATTTTAGACGAGCCGACCGCGGGGCTTGACCCGCGCGGCAGAGATGAAATTTTAGAAACAATAAAAAATCTACACAAGGAAAACGGCGATATGATAATCATCTTTGTTTCACATTCGATGGAGGACGTCGCGAAAACCGCCGAGCTAATCATTGTTATGAATGAGGGAAGCATTGAAATGGAAGGCAGCGCGGCGGAAGTGTTTTCAAAGGCGGACAGACTTCTGGAAATAGGACTTGACGTGCCGCAGATAACCGGGCTTGCGCAAAAGCTGCGCGAGGCGGGCTATGACCTGCCGGAACAGATTTACACGGTAAAATACGCCGTACGGGAAATAGCGGGACTGTTGGGAGGGAAAAGAGATGTTTAAGGACGTGATACTCGGTCAGTACGTACCCGGAAGGTCGCCGCTGCACCGTATGAACGCCGGAGTAAAGATAATATTCACGCTGCTGTATATTACCGCGCTGTTTATAATAGACAGCCCCCGCGCGTACGCGCTGTTCACCGTATGTACCGCGGCGCTTGTGCTTGTAAGCGGCGTGCCGGTAAAAATGATGCTTAAGGGATTAAAGCCGATGCTGTGGATATTTGTGTTTACGGCGGCGCTCAATTTATTTATGACTCCGGGCGCGGAGCTGTGGTCGCTGACAATCTTTCGTTTTACGCTTAAAATCACGCGCGAGGGCGCGGCGTCGGCGGCGCTGATGATTGTACGCCTGCTGTATCTTGTTGTCGGCACCTCGCTTTTAACTCTTACGACTCCGCCGTTAGGGCTTACCGACGGCATTGAAAATCTGCTTAAGCCTTTTCGGAAAATAAGGGTACCCTCGCATGAAATCGCCATGATGATGACGATAGCTCTTCGGTTTATTCCTACTCTGTCGGAGGAGGCGGATAAAATTATGAAGGCGCAGACGGCGCGCGGCGCGGATTTTGAAACAGGAAATATTTTAAAGCGCGCGAAAGCGATGGCGCCGCTTTTGGTGCCTCTGTTTATCAGCGCGTTCCGACGCGCGGACGAGCTTGCGACGGCTATGGACGCGCGCTGCTATCACGGCGGCGGCGGACGTACAAAAATGAAGGAGTCGCGGATTACAGCTCTTGATTTTAAAGCGGCGGTAATATTTTTTGCCTCGGCGGCGGTAATTATCGCCGCGGAATTTATAATATAATAACAAGACTATGAGAAATATAATGCTAAGACTTCAGTACGACGGTACCGCTTATCACGGCTGGCAGACGCAGGCAAACGCCGTAACGGTACAGGAGGAGCTGTCAAAGGCTCTTAAAAAAATAACGGGCGAGCGTGTAAATCCCGAGGGGTGTTCCCGTACGGACGCGGGAGTACACGCCGAGGAATTTGTGTGTAATTTTATGACCGCCTCCTCCGTTCCGGCGGACAGGTTTCCGTACGCGCTGAACGCCAATCTGCCGTCCGACATAGTATGTCTTGGCGCCGGCGAGGCGGGCGGGGATTTTCACGCGAACCGCAGCGCGTTGGGCAAGAGATATATATATAGAATACTGAACCGCGAATTTCCCGACGCGGCGCTGTGCCGGTACGCGTGGCATTACAGACGTCCGCTTGACGTCCGGAAAATGCGCGAGGCCGCGCGGGCGTTTGTCGGCAGGCATGATTTTGCCGGTTTCGCGTCAAGCGGCTGTACGGTAAAAACAACGGTAAGGGAAATATATTCTCTTGACGTGCGCAGGGAAAATGATATAATAATTATAGACGTAAAGGGCAACGGCTTTCTGTACAATATGGTAAGGATAATAGCGGGTACGCTTGTGTACGTGGGCGGCGGCAGAATCGACCCGCGCGACTTGCCGGATATTATAGAGTCTTGCGACAGAAAAAGAGCCGGTATAACCGCGCCCGCGCGCGGGCTGTGCCTGAAGGAGGTGTATTACCGATGAAAAAGCATGACGGCGTCATTGACGAGGACGCGATAAACGACCTGATAAAATATGCCGAGGAGGACGCCGGCGATATACCGGATATGCCTCATGATATACTTCATACGGAACAAATAAAAACCGACAGCTCAGCCGACAATCCGCCATATAAGGAACGCGCCGGCAATACTTACGGAGAAGGGACAAGGGAACCGGAGAATATCGGGGAATATAAGCCTTCTGTCGGAAAAAGCAAAAAGGAAAAGCCGTACGCGAAAAAGAGCGTCGTTATAGGCTTGCTGACAGGACTGGCGGCGGTACTACTGTTTATCGGTATTGACAGCGGAGCAATAGGAAAATATAAGGAAAATTTTCTTAATAATTTTTCCGGCATATTCGCTAATTTCAAATCCGAAAAAAGCGAGGAGCCTGCTGAAACAGTCAAGCCCGATATAAAATACATAACGGAGATAAGCAAAAGCGCCGTACTTTCATTTGAGGGCGCGAACGAAACGCGGTTTGCGGCATATCGCGGCGGCATAATCGCGGCGAAAATGAATTATATGTCGTATACGGACGCGTCGGGCGAGATTATCTGGGAAATCGACACGGCGATTGTCAGCCCGATTTTAAAGGCGGAGGGAAATTATATACTTCTTGCCGAGAAGGGTGGAAACAAGCTCTGTCTTTACAGCGACCGGAAATTGCTGTACGATGTTGACGACCCCGACACGATAGTGTCCGCGGAGCTGTCCGGAAACGGCGACGCGGTACTTGTTACGGACAAGTCCTCCTATAAAGGCGGTATTTCAGTGTACAATAAAAACGGCGCGCAGGTTTATTCGTGGTCGTCGGGGTACAGCGCCGTGCTGTGCGCGGACATATCGCCGTCCTCAAGAAGCGTCGCGGCGGCGCTTTTGAATACGGAGGATGCGGTAAAATCCACCCTTTTGCTTTTTGACCTCAATCAGACGGAGAGCTACGCGAGTACGGAGTTTGACGACACGGTAATATACAATGTGCAATTTACGGGCGACATTGTAACCGTATTCGGGGATAATCGTCTTGCCGGAGTAAGCGCCGGCGGCAAGCTGATTTACGACAATATTTTTGACAGCGCTCAGCTTACACATTCCGCCTGTGACGAAAAGGGCAATACCGCGCTTTCCCTCAATGAGGAAATCGTGCCGATGATAAACGTGTACAAAAAACGGGGCGGCTTAACGGGAAGTACGGTTCTTTCGGGAACGGCCGAATTTATTGACGTAAACGGCAAGAATATTATATACAATATAGGCAGGGACATTTATTTTGGTCCGGTAAGCTCAAAGCAAATACGAAAATACACCGCGGCAATGGATATAAAAAAGCTGATTATTCTATCTGACGACGCCTTTGCAGCGGTGTATTCAAACAGTCTTGAGTTTGTTGAATGGTAAGGGGGCGTAAGTATGAGTATCGCGCTTGACATAGCTCTTGCGGCGATTGTTATTATCGCGTTTGTCAGGGGAATGAAAAAGGGGTTTGTCAAATCGGTGCGTAAAACAGCCGCTCTCGCGCTTACCGTAGCGCTGGTGTCGGTACTGAAAAAACCGGCGCTTAATTATCTTTCCGGAACGGATATGGCTCGGCGCGTAAGCGAAAAAATATCGGAAACGGTACGTCTGCCCCAAGGCGGCGGAGTAAATATCGCCGAGAGATTGAATTTGCCCGAAGCTATGGAGGGCGTGGTGAGGGAGAGCGTATCAAAAATAGATATCGCGGCAGGCTCCGTAAACGACGCGGTGTCCTCGTCGCTTACGGGACTGTTTATGTCAATAATTGTATGCGTCGCGCTGTTTGTAATAATACGTCTGCTTATAGCGGGAGTATTCCTTATAGCGGACGGCTTTTCAAAGCTGCCCGCGGTCAAGAGCGTGAATTCGTTTCTGGGCGGACTTTTGGGAGTTATTAACATAGTGTTTATAATATTTCTCGCGCTGGCGTTTGCGTCGCTGTTCACGCCTGCGGACAGCGCGCTGTTCGACACGATAAACGGCACGTACGCGGTAAAGTATTTGTATAATTACAACATACTGCTGCGGATATTTATGAAAAATTAAAGGAGGTTTTTTAAAATGTACAGTGATATAGTCAAAAAGGGGTTGGAAAAGACTCCGCACCGTTCGCTTTTTAAGGCGGCGGGTTTTACAGATGAGGAAATAAGCCGTCCGCTTATAGGCGTAGTAAGCGCCAAAAATGAGATTATACCGGGTCATGTGCATCTGGATAAAATCGCCGAGGCGGTTAAGGCGGGTGTGAGAATGGCGGGCGGTACCCCGATTGAATATCCGGCGATAGGCGTGTGCGACGGTATCGCGATGGGACATGTGGGAATGAAGTATTCGCTCGCGTCGCGCGAGCTTATAGCGGACTCGATTGAGTCTATGACTGTCGCGCACGGTTTTGACGCGCTTGTTCTGATACCCAACTGTGATAAAATTGTTCCCGGTATGCTTATGGCGGCGGCAAGACTGAATAAGCCCGCGATTATAATTTCCGGCGGACCGATGCTCTCCGTAAATTACAAGGGTAAGTTCCGCGACTTAAATACAAATTTTGAGGCGGTCGGCGCGTTTAAGGCGGGAAAAATAGACGAGCAGGAGCTTTTAGAGCTTGAAAATACGTCTTGCCCGTCCTGCGGCTCCTGCTCGGGCATGTTTACGGCAAACTCAATGAACTGTCTGTGCGAGGTTTTGGGTATGGCTCTGCCCGGCAACGGTACAATTCCCGCGGTTTATTCGGAGAGAATACGTCTCGCGAAAAAAACCGGAATGAAGATTATGGAACTTTTGGAAAAGGACGTCAAGCCCAGAGATATTATTACTCCCGATTCGCTCTATAACGCTTTAAGAGTCGACATGGCGCTTGGCTGCTCAACAAATTCCATGCTCCACCTGCCGGCTATATCGTATGAGGCTCACGCCCCGATTACACTTGACTATGCCAATGAAATCAGTAAGGAAACGCCGAACCTGTGCCACCTCGCTCCCGCAGGGGAGCATCACGTACAGGATTTGTACGCGGCGGGCGGCGTTCAGGCGGTTATGAATGAGCTGTCTAAGAGGAACCTGCTGAAGCTTGACACTATTACCGTTACCGGCAGGACCTTAGGCGAGAATATTGCCGACTGTCCGGTACAAGACTACACGGTTATCCGTCCGATTGACAATCCGTATTCACAGACCGGCGGTATCGCGGTATTAAAGGGTAATCTCGCGCCTGACGGCTCTGTTGTAAAAAGGAGCGCCGTAGCGCCGGAAATGCTTAAGCACGAGGGTCCGGCAAAGGTATTTGACAGTGAGGACGATGCGATTGCGGCTATATACGCGGGTAAAATCGTAAAGGGCGACGTTGTCGTTATCCGATACGAGGGTCCCAAGGGCGGACCGGGTATGCGGGAGATGCTCTCGCCGACATCCGCGATATGCGGTATGGGTCTTGACAAGGATGTCGCGCTTATAACAGACGGACGTTTCTCCGGCGCGACGCGCGGCGCGGCCATAGGTCATGTTTCGCCCGAGGCTATGGAGGGCGGGCCTATTGCGCTTGTCAGGGACGGAGATATTATTCAGATTGATATGGAAAGGTGCGGGCTGAACGTCAAGGTTTCCGATGAGGAAATGGCGAAACGCCGCGAGAGCCGGACGCCGAAGGAACCGAAGGTTAAGACGGGTTATCTGAGAAGATATGCGAAACTGGTTTCCTCGGGAATAAAAGGCGCGGTAATGCTTGACGATTGACGCTTTGCGGTACATAAATATTCGCGGTTTCAGACTGTCGACAAATCGGTTAGACCGCGCAAGGCTTATTTAAGGCGTGTGGGGGCGACCATTGGTCGCCCGTCTGCAGCAAAGTCAGATTTTTATTAAAAACAGCCTCTCTATGCGCTTTTTGCGAAAATAAACTCTACCGTACCAACGTACGCCGACGAGTTCATTTTCGCAAAATCTAACCTAATTTCTCGAGGTCTGCCGGCGTGCAGACAGTTTGTCTGCACGCTGAAACGCTGTTCCTTCAGCGTCCGTTTTCAATATTTTTCATGTTGAATACGTTTATCCGAGGCGCTTTGTAGTTCTCAATATAATCGAGCATTTCCCCGTAATCGTCAAATACCTTGTAAAGCAGCTTGCACGCCTCACGGAAGAAGTTTTTCTCAATGGCTTTTTCAAGCATTTTCAGCATATCCTCGTAATATCCGTCAATATTTAAAATCGCAATCGCCTTGTTGTGACGCTCCAGCTGTTTTAGGGTAAGCACCTCGAAAAATTCCTCAAAGGTACCTATGCCGCCGGGTAATATAACAAACGCGTCGCCGCGGTCCTCCATTATTCTTTTGCGTTCACGCATACTGTCCGTGGTTATAATCTCGTCGCAGTCCTTAAAAATTCTGCCGTCCGCACCCATGTCCTCATCTTTAAAGAAATTCGGAACGACTCCGACAATATACCCGCCGTTTTCCTTCGCGCCGCGCGCGGCGGCGCCCATAAGCCCCGACGCACCCGCGCCGTAAACAAGAGTATGCGAACGTTTTGCTATTTCACGTCCAAGCTTCTCTGTTTGTCTGATGTAGGATTTATCTATAATGCTGCTTGACGCGCCGAATACACAAATATTCATGCGGTCACCTCCTTTTTGTCACTTTTATTAGCCACGCGCAAAACTCTATAAATTTCCTCGGCGCTTGTTTTTACCTCTTTTCAAAATTTGTTGTTTTGCACTTCTCTATTGCTTTTTATCCTATCCTTTAAATCATATTTTATCATAAAATATGCTGTTTGTAAACAAATTGTACACATAAAAACACGTTAATATATTCATGACAGGATTAAAAGATAATTGACAATTCATTGTGTTTTGTGGTATCATATATATGTTTGACAAGTATTCCGACGCTGAAAACATTACAATATTTTTAGCTGTAATAATGTATAAAAACAAGAGAAGGCGCGGTATGTTTCCGTATCGTTATAAGATTATAAGTTAAAAGAAAGGAAAAATCCATGTATACCGTTGATTTACACAATCACACGCTTTTCAGCTACGACGGCTCAAACACACCGGAGGAAATAATCGAAAACGCGATAGCTCACGGTATTGATGTAATCGGGATTACCGACCATCAGTTTTCAATCGGCGGCAGGCTGAGCGAGTATTTTATGTACATACAGCGCTGTAAGATTAAATACGCGGACAAAATTAAGGCGCTTTGCGGTCTGGAAATCGGTACGCGTCCGGCTCCGCCGGAGGCGCTTGTGTCGGCGACGGAACGTTTTGATTATGTACTGTTTGAAAGCCTGGACAATCCCAACGCGATGGACTTTTATGAATTTCTTGAATGGCAAAGGCAGTTTCGCTGCCGTAAGGGACTCGCGCATACGGATATTTTCGCGCTTGGCGAGCGGTACGGATTGGATATTATAAAGGTCCTGCGCGACAATAATATCTTTTGGGAGCTTAATACGTCGGGTAATTACATATATTATTATGATTTTTTGACAAATAAAAAAAAGCGGCAGATTATAAAGGAAAGCGGTTTGGCTATGAGCGTCGGCTCCGATACTCATAGGGTGGAGGAGTACCGCCTGAAGCAGATACGCCGCGCGAATGAGCTTTTGCAGGAATTAAATATACCGCTGCCGTAGAGTACGCGGTTTTTTATTATGAAAATTAAGGTTCAATTTGCAAAATTTTCCTAAAATCAGTATAAACTTTAAAGTCTACGGGAAAAATAATAAATTTTTGTGCAAAATGTTGGCCAAAACACTTGAAAAACATATGTACTTTGTGATAAAATAATAACATACAGTTAAAAGGCTCTGTACAATAAAAAATAAGTAAAAGACAATAAAAAAGTCTTTACAACAGGGCGGTAGAGGTGTATAATAAAAGCAAAACCAAATAAAACAAAAAGAAACAAAGAAAAGAGGGAAAAACATGTTCAAATCCGATTATGAAATCAAAAAGGAACTGTGCGAAATAGGAAGAAGGATTTATAATGACGGTTTCGTTGCCGCGAACGACGGTAACTTTTCCGTACAGATAGATTCCGACACCTATTATGTAACGCCGACGGGCGTGTCAAAGGGATTTATGACGCCGGAAATGATTTGTAAGGTTGACGGCGAGGGAAAGCTCAAGGAGTCGAACGGTTCGTGGAAACCGTCGTCGGAGTTTAAGATGCACTTAAAGGTGTATCAGAAAAGACCCGACGTTAAGGCGGTTGTTCACGCGCATCCTCCGATTGCGACGTCGTTCGCTATCGCGGGTATCCCTTTGGATAAGCTCATCATGCCCGAGGCTATTATCTTTTTGGGAGCTGTTCCCATCGCTCAGTACGGCACGCCGTCAACAATGGAAATCCCCGAATCGATTGAGCCGTATCTTCAGGACTATGACGCTATTCTTCTCGCCAACCACGGGGCTTTGTCGTTTGGCTGTGATTTGAATACGGCGTTTTTCAGAATGGAATCGACCGAGTTCTACGCAAAGCTTTTGTTCTACGCGAGAATGCTCGGCGGCGAGAAGGAAATTCCCTGCGGAGAGGTTAAAAAGCTCGTGGAGCTTAGAAAAGAGTTCGGCGTACCGGGTAAGCACCCGATGGAAAAGCTTTGCCCCGGCTGCTACGCGGGCGACGACACCTGCTCGATGTCGCCGACAGAGGCTAATGAAAAGTACGGAGTCGAGTCCTCCGCGGCGTATCACGGTTTTCAGCCGCTCCCGTCGCAGGTTTGTCCGACGCCCTCATCAAATAAAGACGTTGAGAGCTTAGTTTCGGAGGTAACCAAAAAAGTATTGGCTGAGTTAAATAAGTAATTAACCGTAACAGGAGGACAAGACATTGAAATCGATAGACGAAATGCTTGACGCGGTTGCGAAAAATCTGCGCGCCGCGCCTCCGAAAACAATCGTACATACAAACAGCGGTTCCGAAATGCCCAAAGCCGAGTCCCGCCCGCAATACAATGCTCTTACGCTGCCGTTCGCGAAGGAAATAGCGTACGCGGTTGAGACCGCGGCAAGGACGCTTGGAGTAAACGTTGTAATAGCCGTACGCGGCGGCGGCGCGAATTTGATACTTCTTCACGCTATGGACGAAAGCCTTTTGGCAAGCGTTCAGGCGGCGCAGGATAAGGCGTATACGGCGGCCGCGTTAAAGATGCCGACGCATGAGGCGCTCAAAGAGTCGCGGGGCGGCTCGCTTGACGGTCTTACCAACGGTAACGGCATAATGCTTTTGGGCGGCGGCGCGCCGCTTGCCAAAAACGGCAGGATTTACGGAGCGGTAGGCGTTTCGGGCGGAACTAAGGAGCAGGATATACTGCTTGCTGAGCTTGGAAACAAGTATTTTCAAATAAGAATTACATAAAGGAGGTAAGGAGTTTTCATGGTAGATGAGAAAAAAGTAAGCGAAATTGTCAAGAACGTACTCTCCGGCATGGATCTTTCGGCTTTTGAGGAAAAGCCCAAAAGAAAGCAGATAGGCGTTTTCGATACGATGGAAGAAGCAATCGCGGCTTGTAATAAGGCTTACACGGTTTTCAGATATTATAATAAGGAACAGAGAGAGAAAATCATAAGCGAAATCAGAAAGCTTATTCACGCCGAGGCTGAAACAATGGCGAAGCTTGCCGTTGAGGATACGAAGATGGGTAATGTGTACCATAAGATTTTGAAGCATCATCTTGTTGCGGACAAGACGCTCGGTACGTCTGATTTGGAAACAAGAGCGCTCGCGGGCGACGGCGGTCTGACGCTTATCGAAATGGCGCCGTTTGGTATTATCGGCGCGATTACCCCATCGACTAACCCGAGCTGTACCATACTCTGCAACAGTATTTGCATGCTCGCGGGCGGCAACGGCGTACTGTTTAATCCGCATCCGCACGCCAAGAGAATTTCAGCGTACGCGGTTGACCTGGTAAACAGAGCGGTTCTCGCGGCGGGCGGCCCCGAGAACATAGTCGCGACAGTCGCCAACCCGACAATGGAGACGTCAAACAAGATGGTGAACGACCCGTCGGTAAGAATGCTTGTCGCGACGGGTGGTCCGGGCGTTGTAAAGATGCTCCTGTCAAGCGGTAAAAAAGCGATAGGCGCGGGCGCGGGTAATCCTCCCGTTGTCGTTGACGACACGGCGGACATTCCCAAGGCGGCCAAGGACATTATCGACGGCTGCACGTTCGACAACAACCTTCCGTGTATCGCGGAAAAGGAATGTTTCGTGCTTAGAAACGTCGCGGACGAGTTAATTCACCACATGCTCAAAAACGGCGCGTATCTGATAAGCGACGCGCAGGTTAAGCAGCTTGAGGACGTCGTTCTCGTATGGTCAAAGCCCAAGAAAGAGGGCGACAAGCCAAAACGCGTTATCAACAAGGACTGGGTAGGCCGTGACGCCAAGAAGATTTTGGCCCAAATCGGTGTTAACGTCGGCGACGACGTCAGATGTATCATCTGTGAAACGGAGTTTTCACAGGCGTTCGTTCAGACGGAGCTTATGATGCCGATTTTACCGATTGTAAGAGTCGACACATTTGACGAGGCTGTCGAAATGGCGGTTAAGGCGGAGCACGGAAACCGTCACAGCGCGCACTTACACTCAAAGAACGTTGACCACATGACGCAGTACGCCAAAGCAATCTGCACGACAATTTTTGTAAAAAACGCTCCGTCCTACGCGGGTATCGGTTTCAATGCCGAGGGCTGGACGACGTTTACGATAGCGGGTCCCACCGGCGAGGGCATTACCTCCCCGAGAAGCTTCACGCGTATAAGACGCTGTGTACTCTCGGACGCGCTAAACATCATATGAGAAAAGGAGTTGATTGCAGATGAATATAAGTGAAAATGAAATCGCCTCATTGGTACAGCAGGTACTTAAGGAAATGACAGGCTCCGCTCCGGCGGCGTCCGAAAAAAGCGGTTCGGGAAACTGCGGCTGCGGCGGCGGTATTCCAAAAACGTCCAGAGTCGCTATGATGACGAAAAAAGAGCATTTTGAAATTCAGGAATACCCAATTCCCGAGCTCGGCGGCGACGATATTCTGGTAAGAGTCGAAGGCTGCGGCGTTTGCGGCACCGACGCTCACGAGTACAAAAACGACCCGTTTAATCTTATTCCCGTGGTTCTCGGTCACGAGGGTACGGGCGAGATTGTTAAAATGGGCAAAAACGTTAAGAAAGACAGCGCGGGTAAGGATTTGAATATCGGCGACAAGGTTGTTACCTGCATGATTTTCAAGGACAATCCCGACATAACGATGTTTGATTTAAATAAGCAAAACGTAGGCGGCGCGGACGTTTACGGACTTCTGCCCGATACGGAGGAGCATCACCTTTGCGGCTGGTACTCGGACTACATATTGATTAAGGGCGGTTCGACAGTATTTAACGTATCCGATCTTGACCTTGACTCGAGAATTCTTATCGAGCCGTGCGCGGTTCTTGTACACGCGGTAGAGAGAGCAAAGACTACGAACATTCTGAGATTTAACTCAAGGGTAGTCGTTCAGGGCTGCGGGCCTATCGGTCTTATCTGTATCGCGGTTCTGCGCACAATGGGCGTTGAGAATATCGTCGCCGTTGACGGCAATGAGCAAAGGCTTGCTTTCGCTAAGCGCATGGGCGCGAATGAAACCGTAAACTTCATGAATTATAAGGGCATTGACGCTCTCGCGGGCGCCGTACAGGACGCGTTCGGCGGTTATTTGGCGGACTTCGCGTTTCAGTGTACAGGTTCGCCCGTCGCGCACGCGAATATCTATAAGTTCATCAGAAACGGCGGCGGACTTTGCGAGCTTGGTTTCTTTATTAACGGCGGAGACGCTACGATAAATCCGCACTTTGACTTGTGCTCAAAGGAAATTACTCTCGTAGGCTCATGGGTTTACACGCTCCGCGACTACGCTACGACGTTTGATTTCTTAAAGAGAGCCGTCGCGATAGGACTTCCCGTAAAGGAGCTTATCACACACCGTTTCCCGCTTGAGGAGATGAACGAAGCGCTTGAAACAAATCTCGCGCAGAAGGGTCTTAAAATTGCGTATGTCAGGAAAGACCTGATTTAGTGAAAGGGCTGAGCGCATATGAATGAAGCAATAGGAATAATCGAAATGTTTGGTTTCACGTCGGCGATTACCGCCGCGGACGCCGCCGCCAAAGCGGCGGATGTCAAGGTTATCGCGATAGACTCCAACAAGCCCGCCAACGCCGAAAGCGTTGAGGTGCCGCTAATCATGGCGGTTAAAATTCAGGGCGGCGTAAGCGCTGTCGAGGCGGGCGTTGAGGCGGCGGCAAAGGCCGCGGAGAGCGTCTCGGGACTCATAAACAAGCATGTTATCGCAAGACCGACCGACGACGCTCAGAAAATGGCTAACCGCGTAAGCGTGGGACGCGACAGGGTTGGACATATTCCGAATAACGCATAGGAGGACGGTTTGGAAAACATACTCGTTACATCTCGCGTGTTTTCGTTCGCCGGCGTACAGCGCGTACACGGCGTTCGCTCAAACGCGCGGCCTATTTGGATTATGTTTCCCAAACGAAATTGTGAAAGGAGTTAGATAAATGCAGGCGCTTGGATTTATTGAAACACGAAGTCTGACCGGCGCAATCGAAGCCTCCGACGCGATGACAAAGGCCGCTGATGTGGCGCTTGTCGGAACTGAGAAAATCGGTTCGGGACTTGTGAACGTGGTAGTAAAGGGCGAGGTTGACGCGGTCAGGGCGGCAGTTGAGGCCGGCGAGGCTGTGGCAAGGGAAATCGGCGAGGTGTACGCGGTAAATGTAATTCCGCGTCCGCATGATGAGGTCGCCAAAATCCTGCCTTCAATTTAAACAAAGGGAGGCGGAGATTATGGAATTTTCACTTGGACTTGTCGAGGTCAGCGCTTTGGGCAACGCTGTTAAGTGCTTAGACGATATGCTAAAGGCTGCGGATGTTGAGTTCGTGGCGACGGAGAGAAAGCTTGGCGGGCGATTGGTAACAATCGTCGTAAGGGGCGAGCTGACAGCCGTTTCCGCGTCGGTTGACGCGGGAGTCGCGACGGCGAAAGCCAACGACTGCCTAAAGGCGTCACAGGTTATAGCAAGGCCTCACGAAGAGATATTAAAGTTCCTGCACCTTGACGGGGAGGAGAAAGAGCCAAACTCGGAATTCGCGGGAACACATGTGGGAGCAATCCCGGAAAAGACGCCGTCAAAGGCGGCGGCAAAAACAGCCGCGAAAACGCCGACTGAAAAAACGGCGGCTAAAGGGAGCGCCGCGCCGGCTCCGAAAAAACGCGCGAGCAGACCGAAAAAGTCTGAATAATAATTAAGGTCAAGGAGCCGGAAGGCTTTGAGATATACAAAAAAGTAAATTAAGGGCAAAGCCCGAAATAAGGAGGAAAATAAAATGGCAGTAGAAGCATTGGGTATGGTGGAGACAAGAGGTCTTGTAGCGGCAATCGAGGCTGCGGACGCGATGGTTAAGGCGGCTAACGTAACTTTAATCGGAACGGAGAGAATAGGCTCGGGTCTTGTAACGGTTATGGTAAGAGGCGACGTTGGAGCCGTTCAGGCCGCTACGGACGCGGGAGCCGCGGCAGGCTCAAGACTTGGCGAGCTTGTATCGGTTCATGTAATTCCGCGTCCGCACAACGACGTAGAAAAGATTTTGCCCGCTATATAATTAAAGCGAGCAAACGGCTGTATTTTCGCGGGGTTTTACGCCCCGCGAGGGCTTTAGCCGTCAAACCAAATCAGTGGAGGATTAAAAATGGAAAAGAGTTTACAGGATATAATCGCTAAAACAGTCGTTGAAATATTGAAGCAAAAGGAAGAGAGCGAGGGCATAAAGGTCGGCGTATCGGCAAGACACGTGCATCTCTCACAGGCTGATTTGGAAACCTTGTTTGGTAAGGGATATGAGCTTACCGTAAAAAAAATGCTTATGGGAGAACAGTTCGCGGCTGAGGAGTGCGTGACGCTTGTAAGTCCGTCGCTGCGCTCAATCGAGGGCGTAAGAGTTTTGGGTCCCGTCAGAAAGCAGTCGCAGGTTGAGGTTTCGAGAACCGATACCTTTAAGCTTAAGATAAGCCCGCCGGTTCGTCCGTCGGGCGAATTAAAGGGCAGCGCGCCTATGGCGCTGGTAGGTCCGAAGGGCAGCATATTTTTGAACGAGTGCTGTATCATCGCGAACAGACACATACATATGACTCCCGCTGACGCGGAAAAGTATGGAATTAAGGATAACGACATTGTTGACGTCGAAATCCGGAACTCAAAGCCGACGCGTTTTTATAACGTACAGGTCAGAGTAAGAGAAGACTTTAACACGGAAATGCACATCGATACCGATGATGCGAATGCCTGCGCGATAAAAACAGGCGACAGAGTTGTGATTTTAGAAAAATAGACTGTGCCGGAGGCTGTTTCCGGTAAAAGGATGATTATATATGATTATTGGCAGAGTATACGGAAGTATTGTTTCAACGCATAAGCTGGACAGTCTTGTGGGTTATAAATTTATGCTTGTTCAGTGCATAGAGAAAAATAAGCTTGTTGACAAATACCTTGTCGCGGTTGACGGAGTCGGCGCGGGTATAGGCGAGGACGTTATTATTACCCGGGGCAGCGGCGCGAGAATGGCGCTGAATAAGCAGGATATTCCTGTTGACGCTGTTATAGTCGGAATTTTAGACGAAAAACAAGCATAAATTATTGTTTTTATTCTTCTTTTTGTGTCAAAAAGAAGCAAAAACCCCAAAGGGGGGATTTCAATTTCCCCCCTTTGGAAAACCCCGGCTTTTTCGCTAACCGCGGATTTTGCGCTTCGGGCGGGAGTATCTGTTTCGACTTTGCTAACCGTCTTTCTTGCGTGATACAGCACAAAAAGGCTATTACGAATTAGAACAGAACGAACAATAAAAGAAGTTTCTCAAACATCAACAGAACGACAAAGCTATGCAGTGGTTAGGGTTTGGGAAGGGGGCCGCCTAAGCCTCCCGTCCCAACGGGTTTTGAATACTTTTGAGCGGTCAAAAGTATTAAGATAAATAATAATTTATAACATAAAAACTCTTTTTGGGGAGGCAGAAGCATCATGACATTTGAGGAGCTTCAAAAAACGGTGTATGAAGCGGGTATTGTCGGCGCCGGCGGCGCGGGCTTTCCAACTCACAGAAAATTTTCCGACAAAGTAAAACAAATTATCGTAAACGCCGCGGAGTGCGAGCCGTTGATGATGGTTGACCATCATATTCTGGAGCGCCACTTACAGGCGCTTGTCGACACGCTTAACATTTTAATCGATACCATGGGCGCGGACGAAGCGATTATAGGCATAAAAGGCAAGAACATGCACCTTTTGGATGAGAAAACAGTCGCGTCGCTGGAGGGAACAAAGGTAAAAATCAGTGAAATTCCGGATATTTACCCTGCGGGCGACGAGGTTGTGCTCACGTATGAAACGACGGGTAAAATTATCCCTGAGGGCGCGATACCTGTAATGGTAGGCGTTATGGTTATAAACGTCGAAACGGTTTACAACATTCACAGGGCGCTGACGGACGGGACGCCGGTAACGGAGAAGTACATAACCATAGGCGGCGACGTTCCCGAGGATATAACGGTTAAAGCGCCGATAGGCATGAAAATAAGTGAATTGCTGTCGGCGTCCGGATATACGGATTTAACCGATAAATCGGTTATAAACGGCGGTCCGATGATGGGTAAGCCGGTGGACTTGGAAAACGACGTTGTAACAAAGACGACGAAGGGACTGCTTATATTCCCGACAACACATTCTGTAATACAGCGCAAGAAAACGCCGATGAAAATGACGTTAAAGCGCGCGTCGGCGGCTTGCTGCAATTGTACAATGTGCTCCGACATGTGTCCGAGAAACCTTCTGGGCTACAATCTCAACGTACATAAAACAATCCGGGCCGCGTCGCACAGCGAGGTTACGGACACGGAGAGCTTTTTGCAGTCGGCGCTTTGCTGCGGCTGCGGCGTCTGTACGGTAATCGCGTGTCAGCAGATGCTTGACCCGCAGGCAATTTCAATGGAGATAAAAGGCTTGCTCGGTAAGCACGGTCTGAAACGGCAAAACAATATCGCTCCGGAGCATGTAAGGAAAGAAAGAGCGTCAAGACTTGTTTCGTCCTCTGTGCTTATAGACCGGCTTGGAATAAGAAAATACGTAAAGGACAAGGTTGAGAGAAAATATATAGACTTCTCACCCAAAACGGTATATATCGAGTTAAAACAGCACGTCGGCGCTCCGGCGGCGGCGACCGTTAAGGCGGGCGACAAGGTTAAAATCGGAGACGTTGTTGCCAAAACCCCGTCAGACAGCCTTGGTACAACCATGCACTCGAGTATTACCGGCTCCGTTAAGGCTGTAACAGACAGATTTGTTATTATAGAAAAGCAGGTGAAATAAAATGAAGTCTATAGGATTAGTTGAAGTAAAAAATGTTTCAAAAGGCGTGGTCGTAACCGATGAAATGCTTAAAAGCGCCGGCGTTACGCTTATAAGCTCCGGCTCAGTATGTCCGGGCAAATTTGTTACCGTTGTCGGCGGCGAGCTGTCGGCTATCCACGCGGCGGTTGACCGCGCGGAATTGGTAGCGGAGGACGCGCTTATAGATAAATTTGTTATAGGTAATCTGGGCGACAACGTTTACGAAGCGGTATGCGGTACGGCGGACGTTAAGGAACGCAAGGCGTTTGGAATTGTTGAGACGTTTACTGCCGCAAGCGCGATTGAGGCGGCTGACGCGGCTGTCAAGTCGGGCGATATCGAGCTTATCGAGGTACGCGTAGCCCGCGGTATGGCGGGCAAGTGCTTTGTGTCAATGACCGGCGACGTCGCGGACGTTAAAGCCGGCGTTGAAGCCGGCGCGAGGATTGCCGCGGAGCAGGGCGTTCTCATTAACACCGAGGTTATCGCAAATCCCCACCCGGAGCTTTGGGAAGCGGTATTGTAATAAAAGAGTACAGAAGCGGACTGTAAACAAAGCGCTACACACGGCGCCTCTTTTATGATATAATATATCGGGAAAGAGGTGTTTTTTGCGTACGAAAAAAAAGACAGGGAAAGAAATCAAAGCCGGATATATTTTGAAGCTTAATATCCCATACCTTAGTCCTATCTTCCCGAAAACGCGCGTCAAGCGGCCGCCGCGTACACTCTGCCGCCCATTCAGCCGCTTTAGATTTACATAGCTTGTAATACTTGACATATCGTGTAAATAAAGGTAAAATCATAGTATGGAAAACATCAGGCAAAAGGGAGTGTAAGCTATGAAAATATTGGTAATAGGCAGCGGCGGACGCGAGCACGCGATTGTATGGAAAATCGCGCAGTCGCCTAAGGTTGACAAAATTTACTGCGCGCCGGGTAACGGCGGTATAGCGGAGCTGGCGGAGTGCGTGGACATAAACGTCATGGACAAGAAAAAAATGACCGCGTTCGCGAGGGACAACGCGGTCGATTTGGTAATGGTAGCGCCCGACGACCCGCTTGTAGACGGCATGGTAGACGCCATGGAGGCGGCGGGTATACGCGCCTTCGGTCCGCGCGCGAACGCCGCGATTATAGAGGGCAGCAAGGCTTTTTCAAAGGAATTGATGAAAAAGTACAATATACCGACTGCCGCTTACGAGGTCTTTACCGACAGCGCGTCGGCGATTGAGTATGTAAAATCGCGGAACTCGTTTCCGACGGTTATAAAGGCTGACGGACTCGCTCTCGGGAAGGGCGTTATAATCGCGCGGAACCTCACGGAGGCGGAGGACGCTATACGAGAAATGATTGACGGCGGAAAGTTCGGCAAGAGCGGCCGCCGGATTGTAATCGAGGAATTTCTGACAGGTCCGGAGGTAAGCGTGCTTGCGTTTACGGACGGCAAGACGGTTAAGCCTATGGCGTCGGCGCAGGACCACAAGAGAGCCTACGACAATGACGAAGGTCTTAACACAGGCGGCATGGGTACGTTCTCGCCGTCAAGATTATATGACGACGCAAAGGCAAAGGAGTGCATGGAAAATATCTTTTTGCCGACTGTAAAGGCTATGAACGCCGAGGGCAGACCGTTTAAGGGCGTACTGTACTTCGGACTGATGGTGACGGCAAACGGCGTCAAGGTTATCGAATACAACTGCCGTTTCGGCGACCCCGAAACGCAGGTGGTTCTGCCGAGATTAAAGACTGATTTGGTTGAAATTATGGAGGCGGTAATTGACGAGCGTCTTGATGAAATTGAGATTGAGTGGGAGGATAACGCGGCGGTATGCGTGGTAATGGCGTCGGGCGGCTATCCGGTGAGCTACAAAAAGGGCTACGAGATTAAGGGTCTTGACAATGTAGGCGATTTGACGGTATTCCACGCGGGTACGGC
>CAZWMB010000017.1:0-25167 GCA_964634635.1 uncultured Lachnospiraceae bacterium | reverse complement strand
AAGAGCCTTCGGCTTTCTGTCAAGCAGATGCTCGATATCGAGAATTCTCGCAGCCTCTGTAACACGCTTTTTTATTTCATCCTTAGGCGTCTTTCTCAGCTTCAGACCGAACGCCATATTCTCAAATACCGTCATATGAGGATACAATGCGTAGTTCTGAAATACCATCGCTATATCTCTGTCTTTAGGCGCCACATCATTTACAAGACGACCGCCTATGTAAAGCTCGCCCTCTGAAATTTCTTCCAATCCGGCAATCATACGCAGCGTCGTCGACTTACCGCAGCCCGAAGGACCTACAAGAATTATAAATTCCTTATCCTCGATATCAAGCGTGAAGTCGCTTACGGCTGTTACACCGCCCGCGTATCTTTTGTAAATGTGCTTTAGTTGTAAATCTGCCATTTTTTAATCCCCTCTCGTCTATAGATTGATTGATTTGCAAAAATGCCTTATTGCAATATGTAAGAGCGGGTTTGTTCGCACGGCGCTCTTAACTTTGTATATATCATAACACATTTAAGTTAAAATTGTTAGTCGTATAATTCACAAAAAAACTTTTTATTCTTTAGTAAAAATTACTAAACATATTGCAAGTATGTCGTACATAAGTCATTTGTTACATTATTGTTACAAATTGTCATCCCTTGTTCGCCGCGGCTATGACCTTCTCGGACACGCTTGGAGGAGCCTGTTCGTATCTTGCGAACTCAAAGCTGAACTCTCCCCGTCCCTGACTCATGGAGCGCAAGTCTGTCGCGTATTTGAACATTTCCGACATGGGTACGTCCGCCTCGACCAGGTTTAATCCCTTTCTGCCGCTTTCACCCATACCCATAATCTGTCCGCGGCGCTTGTTTATATCTCCTATTATATCGCCCATTATGCTTTCGGGAATATAAACCTTCAAGTGTCCTATCGGCTCCAGCAGTACGGGCTTTGCCTGCTTTAAGCCCTCCCTGTACGCTATTGCCGCCGCCGTCTTGAACGCCATTTCAGACGAATCGACAGGATGGTACGAGCCGTCCAGGAGCGTCGCCTTCAGATTTACTACCGGATAGCCCGCCAGTACGCCCTTGGCGCATGAATCGCGCAGTCCCTTTTCTACCGCCGGAAAATAATTTTTCGGTACGGCTCCGCCGAATACGTTCTCGGCGAATATCATTTCCTCCGTCGCGCCCGGCTCAAAAGAAATCTTTACATGACCGTACTGACCGTGCCCTCCGGACTGCTTTTTGTGTTTGCCCTCGACGGTGGCGCTGCCGAGTATTGTTTCGCGGTACGGAACAATCGGCTCCTCCAGCACGACGTTAACGCCGTATTTTGTTTTGAGCCTGCTGACGATAACGTCTATATGCTGTTCGCCCTGACCGTTTATAAGCGTTTGCTTTGTTTCCGTGTTATTTGTAAGCGTAAAGGTCGGGTCCTCCTCCATAAGCCTTGTAAGCCCGCTTACAATCTTTTCCTCATCGCCCTTTGTCTGCGGCTTTACCGCCATTGACAGTACCGGAGCGGGAAAATCGATACCGGTCAGTATAATATTTTTGCCCTTCTCGCACAGGGTATCTCCTGTTTTGGTAAAATCAAGCTTGGACGTGGCTCCTATGTCGCCCGCCTTAATCAGCTTTGCCTCAAGCTGTTTTTTGCCGCAGAGATGGAATACCTTACCTATTTTTTCCTGCGCGTCTTTATTAGGATTGTACAGCACGCTGTCGCCCTTTACCTCGCCCGAGTACACTCTGAAAAGCGACATCTTGCCCACATACGGATCCGCTATGGTTTTGAACACTACCGCCGCTGTGGTTTCGGCTTCGGTCTGTACAAGCTCCACCGGCTCGCCAGTGTCAGCCACGCGGGCAATTTCCTCAATCTCCGAGGGAGCCGGCAGATACTTGCCTATACTGTCCATAAGCGAACGTACTCCTATATTATTCTGACCGCTGCCGCAGTATACCGGATAAATGCTGCCTTCCTTGACGCCCTTCCTGATTGCCTGCTTTATCTCGTCAAAGGTAAATTCCTCGCCGTTGAAATATTTTACCATAAGAGCTTCGTCCGTTTCCGCGACAGCCTCCATAATCATATCTCTCAGCGGAGCCACTACCTCGGCTATTCCTTCGGGAACGGGAATGTCAATCCTGTCCTGTCCTTCATAACGGCGCGCCGTCATATCTACCACGTCCACAAATCCCTTGAATTCGCCGTTCTCCTGAATTGGATACACAAACGGCGTGACAGACTTTCCGAATACCTCCTTCATCTGTTCAAGCGTCCTTGTGTAGTCGGCTCTGTCATCATCGATTTTATTTACAAAAAATATTATGGGAACGCCCTTCTGCTTAGCGTAGTTAAATACGTTTTCCGTGCCTACACCGACTCCGCTCCTGCCGCTCAGCGCTACAAGCGCGCTGTCCGCGGCGCGCAGACCCTCCTTTACGCCTCCCACAAAATCAAAAAATCCCGGCGTGTCGATTATATTATACTTCATATCCTTCCACTCGACTGTCGCTATCGCCGTTGAAATACTGAATTGTCTTTTTATCTCCTCGCTGTCATAGTCTGTAACCGTGTTGCCGTCCACACTCTTTCCCATCCTCTCGGTATAGCCCGCATTGTACAGCATAGCCTCGGTAAGCGTTGTCTTGCCGCATTTTCCGTGTCCCATAACAGCGATATTCCGTATCGCGTCCATTGCGTATGTTTTCATTAACAATACCTCCTTAATGTTTTAACTAACACTTATATATACCACATTTTCGGGCATGTCTAACAAAAAATAAATCGGCGTTTTGTATCAATAATACATTATTATTTTGTGCATATCCTACAAAGAAACAATAAAAAACCGCTGAAAGAAGCCGCGCCTTCGGGTACAGGAATAAGGCTGCGTTTTTATTAAATAAAAAATATAGCTCAAAAGGTGTTGAATTTTTGAAAAAAACGTTATATAATCATTAGGTAATATTATAAGATGACATTTCATATTCTGCTGATTGAGAAAGGAACAATTATATGAGTAACGGCAAAATCGGAGAGGAATGCGGAGTTTTCGCAATTTACGACCCCGACGGCGACTGTGCGCGAAGTACATACTACGGTCTTTACGCCCTGCAGCACCGCGGTCAGGAAAGCTGCGGCATTGCGGTAAACAACAGCCGCGATATAACGCACTACAAGGATATGGGACTTGTGAGCGATGTATTTAATGATGAAATTTTAACAAAGCTGAACGGTACCATGGCTGTCGGACATGTACGCTACTCAACGACAGGCGAAAGCATGCGCGAGAACGCTCAGCCGCTTGTGCTGCGCTATATAAAGGGAAATATCGCGCTCGCTCACAACGGAAATCTTGTAAACAAGGACGCTCTGTCGGACGAGCTAAGCGTCACGGGAGCTATTTTCCAGACCACTACCGACACGGAAATGATCGCATATACAATAGCGAAGGAGCGAATTCACGCTCCGAGCATAGAAGCGGCTGTCGAGAGAACCGTGGACCGGCTTGTCGGCGCGTTCTCACTGATTGTTATGAGTCCTCAAAAGCTTATCGCGGTACGCGACCCATGGGGTTTCCGCCCGCTGTGCATGGGCAAAAAGGGAAAAGCCGTTGTGTTCGCCTCAGAAACCTGCGCGCTGGACAGTATAGGCGCGGAATTTGTACGCGACCTGGAGCCGGGTGAAATTGTTGTCGTACAGGATGGTAATATAAGTACAATTCGTACTCATGTAGGCAAAAAACCTCATACAATGTGCATATTTGAATATCTTTACTTTGCGCGTCCCGACAGCGTCATTGAAGGACAGTCCGCCCACGACTCGCGTATGCTTGCCGGCGAATATCTCGCCGAGGAGCGCCCCGCCGACGCGGACGTCGTTATAGGCGTACCCGATTCCGGTCTGTCCGCCGCCATGGGGTTTGCCCAAAGGTCGGGCATACCATACGGCATAGGCTTTGTCAAAAACAAATATATCGGCAGAACCTTTATTCAACCGTCTCAGGCTATGCGCGAAAACTCGGTCAGAATAAAGCTTAACGTACTGCGCAGCACCGTCGAGGGCAAACGTGTAGTTATGGTGGACGATTCTATTGTGCGCGGCACCACCTCGAAGCGCATTGTAAGCTTGCTGCGCAACTTCGGCGCAACAGAGGTGCATGTACGCTCGTCCGCGCCGCCGTTTATGTGGCCCTGCTACTTCGGTACGGACATACCCTCGCGCGAACAGCTTGTCGCCTGCAATTATGACCTGGAAGGCATACGTAAGCTTATCGGCGCGGACAGCTTGGGCTTCCTTAGCGCGGGCACTCTGAAAAAGATTATACCCAACGCGGGCTGCGGCTACTGCGACGGCTGCTTTTCCGGCAAGTATCCGGTTGACGTAAAATAACATATTAAGGGCTGGCCTTTACGTCAGCCTCAGGCTGCGGACAATTTGATTTTCGGATTGTCTTTTTGCTGCGCATGTGATAGAATTATACTATAAATTTATTATACAGGGAGTAAAAAATCATGACGCTTCAGCAGTTAAAATACGCCGTAACGGTAGCCGAAAAACACTCGATGAGCGAAGCGGCAAAGTCGCTTTTCATATCACAGCCGAGCCTGTCGGCTGCTGTAAGCGAGTTGGAGAAGGAAATACACACTACCATATTTATACGTACAAACAAGGGAATTCACATATCTCCGGAGGGAGAGGAATTTCTGGGCTACGCGCGTCAGGTTATGGAACAAACAAGTCTTTTGGAGCAGCGGTACATGGGCGCCGGACAGACAAAGCAAAAATTCAGCGTGTCTACGCAGCACTACTCCTTCGCGGTAAACGCTTTTGTTGACATATTAAAGGAATACGGATTTGACGAGTACGATTTTACGCTCCGCGAAACGCGTACGCATGAAATCATAGAGGAAGTGCGTACGCTGAAAAGTGAAATCGGAATTTTATATCTGAGCAATTTCAATGAAAAGGTGATAACCAGACTGATTGAGGAAAGTCAGCTTGCGTTTACCCCTCTTTTCACTGCGAAGCCGCATATTTTTGTAAACCGCGAAAATCCTCTTGCCGCTAAAACGACTGTCGGCGTTGACGAGCTTGACGATTTCCCGCGTCTGTCCTTTGAGCAGGGAGAATATAATTCCTTCTACTTTTCGGAGGAGCTTTTCAGCACAATTAAGCATAAAAAGAGCATAAAGGTCAGCGACCGCGCGACGCTTTTCAATTTATTGATTGGCATGGACGGCTACACAATCTGTACGGGGATTATAAGCGAGGAGCTTAACGGCTCTAATATTGTCGCCGTTCCGCTTGACACGGACGAGGAAATGAGAGTGGGCTATATAACACGCAGGGGCGTGACGCTGTCGCGCATCGGCGCGGCATATGCGGCGGCGCTGGAAAAGCATATTTTATCTTGAAAAAGGCTTACGGAGGCGGTCAATATGCGCGCGGGGGACGGCTGTCGCGCACCTGCCTGCGGCGGGCTTTTTTATAATGATGAAAAGGTCATGGACGTATTGCGGATATTTTTCTTTACATAACAAGTCCTTTTATACAATAACAGCCCCTGTATTTTATGTTTACAAAATATTCATAAATAAACAACAAAATATTCATTGACAAAGGAATAAAAAGTGGTATAATAATAATTGAAAGGTCAAAGAAAGTCAAAATCAAAAAAGGTGATTTATATGGGAATAAGCGACAGAATAGAGGCGTTTATAGACGAGCT
This sequence comes from uncultured Lachnospiraceae bacterium, assembly GCA_964634635.1. Taxonomy (GTDB): domain Bacteria; phylum Bacillota; class Clostridia; order UBA1381; family UBA1381; genus Hominilimicola. Next base: position 19,439 of record CAZWMB010000017.1, on the reverse strand, counting down.
TTTAAAGGATGAAACCGACGGGTGGCTGGAGCTTCGTAGAAACGAGCTTGCATCGGTATTCGGATGCGTGCCGTCGCAGATAAATTATGTTATATCGACGCGTTTCGGTCCCGAGCAGGGGTACATTGTGGAGTCAAAGCGAGGCGGCGGCGGGTATCTGCGTATAAAAAAAGTGAACAGCGCCGACGGTCCTCTTATGAGGGTTATAAAAAATGTCGGCGACACGCTGGACGAGCGCGGAGCGAGAACAAAGCTGCAAGGTCTTGTCAGTCAGGGCGCGATAGACAAAAAGACTGCGTCTGTAATTTTAAACGGCGTTTCGGACAGCGCGCTTGTTTTGGAACAGCCGACAAGGGATATAATAAGAGCGAGAATATTTAAAAATATGCTCGCGGCGGCAGATTAAAAGGAGGAGATAAAAATGTACGATTTATTTTCAGATTTTTTCAACGGCTTCGGCATGTTTGCGCAGCCGGAGATGTACAAGGAGGAAAAGAAGTGTCCGGTATGCGGAGGTACGTGGTCGGATTTCAGGCGTACCGGTAAGCTCGGCTGCGGCGAGTGCTACAATACCTTCCGCTCTGCAATGTCGCAGACGCTGAAACAGATACACTCAAGCAGCTCGCATAACGGTAAAATACCGTCGAGAGCGGGAGGAGAGCTGAAACTGCGCCGTCGTTACGGAGAGCTTAAGCAGGAGCTTTCGGCGGCGGTAAAGGCGGAGGACTACGAAAAGGCGGCAAAGCTGCACAGGGAAATCCGAGAAATAGAGAGTGAGGCGAAAAAACGATGATTTGGTATGAGAATAATAACGCGGACATAGCGGTATCGACAAGGATACGTCTTGCGCGTAACCTTGAAAACACGCCGTTTCCGAACGCGCTGAAGGACAAGGCGCCGATAATCGAAAAAATACGGAACGCGGTTATAGGCGGTAATTCCACACTTGCGAAGGACTTTGAGTTTATTGACCTTGACACTGTTTCGCCTTTGAAAAAACAGGCTCTCGCGGAGGAGCATCTGATAAGTCCGGTCATGTGCGAGGGCGGCGGTAAAGCCGTTATGATAAACCGAGACAGAACCATGAGCATAATGCTTATGGAGGAGGATCATATACGGCTGCAGATTATCATGAGCGGCCTCGCGCTTGACGAGGCGTATGAAACGGCGGACCGCGTGGACGATGTAATTGAAGAAAACCTCGCGTACGCGTTTGACAGCGACTTCGGTTATCTGACAGCCTGTCCGACCAATACCGGTACCGGTATGAGGGCGTCTGTAATGCTGCACCTGCCCGCTCTGACAATGACGGAAAACATATCGAGAGTAATTTCATCCGCGTCGGGACTCGGCGTTGAGGTGCGCGGACTGTACGGCGAGGGTACAAAGGCGTACGGAAGCTTGTACCAGATTTCAAACAGGCTTACAATGGGCTTGTCTGAGAAGGAGGTTATCGGCAAGCTGAAAAACATAGCGGAGCAGGTAACGGACATGGAAAGGAAAGCGCGTACGGCGCTTGCGCAGAACAGTAAAGACGCCCTTGAGGACAGACTGTTCCGTTCGTACGGCGCGCTGAAGTACGCGCGCAGTATTTCCTCGTCGGAGGCAAAATCCCTGCTGTCCGAGGTTATTATGGGACGCAATATGGGAATACTTCCTAAGGAGGGTATACTCTCTCCGATGGAGTGTATGGTAAGGAGCGAACCGGCGCTTATTTCCGGAGAGAAGGAATTGGCGCCTCAGGAGCGCGACAGAAAGCGCGCGGAATTTATAAGAGAAAATATTTAAGAAAAAGTAAAAAAGGAGTGAATTATTATGCTGTTTTCAAGCTTTACGGAAAAAGCGAGGATTGCGATAAATGAAGCGCATGACGCGGCTGCGCAGATGGGTCACAATTATATAGGCAGCGAGCATCTGCTTATGGGACTTATCCGCGAGGGCAGCGGAGTTGCCGCGGCGGTACTGGAGAAAAACGGTATTACAGCCGCTAAGGTAAGCGAAAAGATAAACGATTATGTAGGAACGCATCAGCCGCTGCCGAGAGGAATGGAGCTGCCGCTCACACCGCGCTCAAAGCGTCTGCTTGAAATGAGCGTGTATGAGGCGCAAAGACTGAACCACAAGTATATCGGCACGGAACACATACTTATGGCCATTGTTCGTGACGGCGACGGAGTGGCGGCAAAGATTTTGTCCTCGCTCGGAATAAACCTGCAGAGCTTTTATACCGATACAGTGCGTTCGATAGAAGGCGATGTTGAGATAGAGCGGCCGCAGGACGGCGCGTACAAGCCGTCCGGAAACACAAAGACTCCCACGCTTGACCAGTTCGGGCGCGACTTTACCGCGCTGGCGCGCGACAATAAATTTGACCCTGTTATCGGAAGAACACAGGAGATTGAGCGTGTAACGCAGATTTTGTCAAGACGCACAAAGAACAATCCTTGCCTTATAGGCGAGCCGGGCGTCGGTAAAACCGCTGTAATAGAAGGGCTGGCGCAGAAAATAGCCTCCGGCGACGTACCCGAGCCGCTAAAAACAAAAAGACTTGTGTCGGTTGACCTTACAGGCATGATTGCGGGAGCGAAGTACCGCGGCGAGTTTGAGGAAAGGCTGAAAAAGGTAATCGGAGAGGTACTGGAGGCAAAGAATGTAATACTGTTTCTTGACGAGATGCATACGATTGTGGGCGCGGGCAGCGCGGAAGGCTCGATGGACGCGTCAAATATACTTAAACCGTTTCTTGCAAGGGGTGAGCTGCAGCTGATAGGCGCGACAACCCTGAAGGAGTACAAGAAGTACATTGAAAAGGATGCGGCGCTTGAACGGCGTTTCCAGCCGGTGACGGTAGGAGAGCCGAGCGTTGACGAAACGGTTGAGATATTAAAGGGTATAAGGGATAAGTACGAGGCTCATCACGGCGTAACGATTACTGACGAGGCGCTGAAAGCCGCGGCGTCAATGTCGGCGCGGTATATAACCGACAGGTTTCTGCCGGACAAGGCGATTGACCTTATTGACGAGGCGGCGTCAAAGAAACGCCTTGGCTCGCAGACCGAGCCGGATGAGCTGAAATCGGCTGAAAAGCAGCTTGAAAAGCTGTTATCGGAAAAGCAGGAGGCAATTACCGCTCAGGACTTTGAAAAGGCGGCGAAAATACGCGACGAGGAAAAGGCAGTCAAGGCTAAGGCGGATACTCTTAAGTCGGAGTGGAAGGGCAGCGGCTCCTCATCCGCGCTTACGGTGAACGAAGACGATATAGCGCAGGTGCTTGCCGACTGGACGCATATTCCGGCCGCAAGGCTCAGACAGGAGGATATGGAAAGGCTGCGTCATCTTGAGGACACTCTCCACGCGCGTGTTATCGGACAAAATGAGGCTGTAACAGCCGTCGCGAAGGCTATAAAGCGCGGCAGAGCCGGACTTAAGGACCCGAAAAGACCTATTGGCTCGTTCCTGTTCCTGGGTCCGACAGGAGTGGGGAAGACCGAGCTGTCAAAGACGCTTGCCGAGGCGATGTTCGGCAGCGAGGGAGCGCTGATACGTGTCGATATGTCGGAGTACATGGAAAAGCACGCGGTGTCAAAATTCATAGGCTCGCCTCCCGGATACGTCGGCTTCGAGGAGGGCGGACAGCTTACGGAAAAAATACGCAAGCATCCCTATTCGGTAATACTGTTTGACGAGATTGAAAAGGCGCATCCGGACGTATTTAATATAATGCTGCAAATTCTTGACGACGGTGTGCTGACCGACGCGCAGGGCAGAAAGGTTGATTTTAAAAATACAATAATAATCATGACGTCTAACCTCGGCGCGAAGGAAATTCTTGGAAACGCGTCCTCAAAGCTCGGATTTAATTTTGGGGACAATCAGAATAAGTCCGAGCATGAAAAAATCAAGGAAAAGGTTATGGAGGAGGTCAAAAGAGCTTTCAAGCCGGAATTTCTGAATAGAATTGATGAAATTATTGTCTTTGAGCGTCTTACGGAGGAGAATATTCAGTCAATCGCAAGACTTATGCTCGGGTCGCTTGAGAAACGCCTGAACGCGAATGAGATACAGGTGGTATTCACCGACGAGGCGGTGTCAAAAATCGCTAAGTCTGGCTTTGACCCGCAGTACGGAGCGAGACCCTTACGCCGCGCGATACAGAATGATATCGAGGATATGCTGTCGGAAAAAATTATCGGCGGTGATTTACAGAGAGGAGACAGTATAACGGTAGGCGCGGACGAAAACGGATTTACGGTAAATAAGGCGTAAAGAGATTGGCGATTGTGAAATTTACAATTATAACCGGAGGGGACTAATGAAACAGAAAAGCGTACTGATAGGTATGTCGGGCGGCGTTGACAGTTCTGTCGCGGCGGCGCTTTTAAAGGAGCGGGGATACAGGGTAATCGGCGCGACAATGCGGCTGTGGACATATCAGGACAATGGTAATACGGAACACGAGGGCTGCTGTTCCGAAGGCGCGGTTGAGGATGCGCGGCGCGTGTGCGATAAGCTCGGTATAGACTTTTATGTTATGAATTTCAAGGAGCTGTTCCGCCGGCGTGTAATCGATAACTTTGTCAGCGAGTACACGCACGGCAGAACGCCCAACCCGTGTATACGGTGCAATAAGTATCTGAAATTCGACGCTATGCTCAAAAAAGCTCTCGCTATGGATATTGACTATATCGCGACGGGACACTATGCAAAAATCGAGCGTACCGCAAACGGTAAATACGTGCTGAAAAAATCCGCCGCGAAGAAAAAGGACCAGAGCTATGTACTGTATAACCTTACACAGGAGCAGCTCGCGCATACTTTGATGCCCTTGGGCGGCTACAATAAAGACGAGGTACGCGCTCTCGCCGAAAAATACGGCCTTGCGGTAGCTCATAAAAAGGACAGTCAGGAGATATGCTTTGTCGAGAACGGCAACTACGCCGGGTTCATAACCGACTACGCGGACTATACTCCGGACAAGGGCGACATTCTGGATATAAACGGAAACAAGCTCGGCGAGCACAGAGGACTGATTTACTATACGATAGGACAGCGCAAGGGAATAGGCGCGTACGGCAGACCGATGTTTGTAAAGGAAATTGACGCGGGGCGGAACACGATAACGCTTGGCGAAAAAGGAACGGAGTTTTCGGACGAGCTTACCGCCTGCGACGTCAATTTTATCTCAGGCGAATTTCCGACAGAGCCTATGCGGATTTCCGCTAAGGCGCGATATCAGGCGCCGCCCGCGGAAGCGGTATTATACCCTATGGAGGACGGAAATATAAAAGCGGTGTTTCATACCCCTCAGAGAGCCATAACCTCGGGTCAGGCCGTCGTGTTTTACGACGGGGATATTGTCCTGGGCGGCGGCACGGTTATATAACCAAAAAAGTATTGACAAAATTTTATTTCATTAGTATAATATAGCGTAGATTAGATGAGATTAAAACAGAAGAGCATATATAATATGGCTTTTTTGCCCTCGCGGTCTGTGAGGGCTTTCTGTTTTGTTTCGAAAGAAAGGAATGTGTAAAATGAAAAATCTGCAAAAGGTAATGGCGGCGGGTATCGCGGCTGTAATGTGCGCCGGAGTTATGACGGGCTGCGGAGAAAAGGACACGGAAATATCGTCAGATGTTGCGGAGAGTGAAACGTATAAAATCGGAGTTCTGCAATACGCCGACCATCCGTCTTTGGACAACTGCCGCACGGGCTTTGAGGAGGGACTTCAGTCCGAGGGTATTGTGTACGATTTAACAGCGCAGTCGGCAAAGGCGGATGACGCTACAAATACTCAAATCGCTCAGCAGCTTGTATCGCAGGGTATGGATCTTATCTGCGGTATAGCGACTCCGTCGGCGCAGGCTTGCTACAACGCCGCTTACGAGGCCGGTATTCCTGTAATATTCAACGCCGTTTCGGACCCGGTAGCCGCTAAACTTGCAAAGAGCAAGGAAGAGGCTCTGGACGGCATCACAGGCGTGAGCGACGAGCTGCCGGTTGACGCGCAGCTCTCTCTTATCCGTGAAATGCTGCCCGAGGCCGTGAAGATAGGTATTCTCTATACGACAAGCGAGGCCAACTCTGTTTCGACAATTGAGAGCTACAAGGAAAAGGTCGGCGAGTATGGATTTGAGCTTCTTGAAAAGGGTATAACAAACGCGTCGGAAATTCCTCAGGCTGTGGATCTCCTTCTGAACGAAGTTGACTGTATCACGAATATGACCGATAACACCGTTGTTGACAATCTGCCGGTACTGCTTGAAAAGGCTGACGCGAAGGGTATTCCGGTATTCGGCAGCGAGGAAGAGCAGGTAGGAAACGGCTGTATCGCGTCCGCGGGTATAGACTACGTTGAGCTTGGCAGAAAGGCGGGCGTTATGGCGGCGAGAGTATTGAGAGGCGAGGACATAGCGTCAATACCCTATGAAACAATGACAGAGAGTAAAATTACAATAAACACGGACGCCGCTGCGGCAATCGGAGTGACAATTCCGCAGTCAATTACTGACAGAGCCGAGGTTAAGAATACTCCGTCAGAGTCATGATAGAGAGCCTGATAATCGGTATACTCGAGCAGGGGCTGATTTACGGGATAATGGCTATGGGCGTGTACATAACGTACACCATACTTGATTTTCCCGATTTGTCGGTTGACGGCACGTTCCCCTTGGGTATAGCGGTAAGCTTTGTGATGATAAATCACGGATTAAATCCGTGGCTTGCGCTCCTTGCGGCATTTGCCGCAGGGTGCGCGGCAGGTATGTTTACGGGTCTGTTTAACGTAAAGCTGCGCATACGCAATCTGCTGTGCGGTATACTTACCATGACGGCTCTCTATTCCATAAATTACAGTATTGTCGGCAAGGCGTCCGATTTTCTGAGCATGAACGCGTCGACTATTTTCTCGCGGACCGCTTTTCTTTTCGGAAACGGTCATTTTGCGATATATTCAAAGCTTGCCGTTATACTTGTAATCGCGCTTGCCGCTAAGTTCGCGCTTGACTGGTATATGAGGACGAAATCGGGATTTCTGCTAAGAAGCGTCGGCGATAACGAGGGATTGGTCATAACTCTCGCGCAAAACCCCGGAACGATAAAAATAATCGGCTTGTCAATCGCAAACGGACTGGTGTCGCTCGCGGGAGCTGTGTACTGTCAGTATGGCAGAGCGTTTAATGTCGGCTCCGGAACGGGTACGGTTGTAATGGGACTCGCAGCGGTTATTATCGGTACGACAGTATTTAAAAAGGTAAGATTTCTGCGCGTCACAACAGGTGTTTTGCTGGGTATGATTATATACAAGGCGTGTATTTCAATCGCGCTCGCGGCGGGATTGAGGTCGCAGGACACGAACTTTATGATTACCGTACTGTTTATCGCGACGCTTGTTATAAACGAGTTTGTTCTTAAAAAAAAGAAAGCCGGGGTGAACAAAAATGCTTGAGCTTTCACATATATACAAAACGTTTAATCGGGGTACGATTGATGAAAAGACGCTTTTCGAGGATTTCAGCCTGACGATGGATGACGGCGAGTTTGTAGGCGTTATAGGTTCAAACGGTTCGGGTAAAACGACAATGCTGAATATTATTTCAGGCGATATGCCGATTGACAGCGGCAGCGTTGTGCTTGACGGCGCGGCGCTTAACGGTCAGAAAAATTTTAAGCGCGCGAAAAAGATAGGCAGAGTATTTCAGAATCCGTCGATGGGTACATGTCCCTCGATGACGATTTGGGAGAATATGTCCATAGCGGACAACAAGGGTAAAACGTTCGGACTGTCGTTCGGGCTGAACCGTCAGCGCAAGGATTTTTACCGCTCGCAGCTTGAACTGCTGGGTATGGGACTGGAGAACAGGCTTAACACTCCCGCCGGCTCTCTGTCAGGCGGACAGCGTCAGGCGCTCGCTATGATTATGGCGACCATGATACGTCCTGACTTGCTGCTTTTGGACGAACACACAGCCGCTCTTGACCCTAAATCATCCGATACGGTTATGACGCTTACGGAAAAAATCGTGCGTGAAAAGAATATCGCCACGCTTATGGTAACGCATAATCTGCGCCATGCCGTAGAATACGGCACGCGCACCGTGATGATGCACGAGGGAAGGGCGATTATTGACGCCGCGGGCGAGGAAAAGAGCCGTAAATCAATAAACGATTACCTGACCGTGTTCAATGAAATAAGCATTGAATGTGGAAATTAGAGACTGTTTCGCGCGCGCACGCTTATGTGAACAGGCTCTGAACATGAGGACTGCCGCCGCGGCGGTTCTTTTTGATTATCGGTGAAAATTACATATTCTCCTCCCGCTCGGCGTGAATGTAAGCTTTTTATTAAAATTTTATTTAACGCATTGAAAGTTTATACGATATATGTTATACTGTTTACATATTGTTTCGGAGGAAGGCTTAATGATAGCGATTATAGATTATGGCGCGGGAAATTTATACAGCGTGAAAAACGCGCTTGATTTTCTTGGCGCGGAAAGCGTTGTTACGGGAAAGAGCGATGAAATTCTTGGCGCGGACAAGATAATTCTGCCCGGCGTCGGCGCGTTTGGCGGAGCGATGAAAAGTCTTGACCAAAGCGGTTTGACGGATACGGTTGCGGAAACGCTGGAGAGCGGCAAACCCTTTTTGGGAATATGTCTTGGCTTGCAGCTCTTGTTTGAAAAAAGCGAGGAAAGCTCCGATACAAGAGGCTTGGGCGTATTCGGGGGAGAGATTGTCAGAATTCCGGACGGAGGAACGCTCAAAATCCCGCACGTGGGCTGGAACAGCATTAAGACTGTAAAGGACAGCAGGCTGCTGAAAAATATCGGCGGCGACCCGTACGTGTACTTTGTACACTCCTACTATGCCGTGCCTGAGGACGAAAGCATTGTCAGCGCGTATACCGAATACGGACAAAGGCTTGACATAGCCTTTGAGTATGATAATGTGTTTGCCGTGCAGTTTCACCCCGAAAAAAGCGGTGATACGGGAATGAGGATACTGAGGAATTTTACTGAGATGTAGGAAGTGGGAATATGTACGCGAAAAGGATAATACCCTGTCTGGACGTAAAAGACGGACGCGTTGTAAAGGGTGTAAACTTTATAAATCTTGTAGACGCGGGCGACCCGGTTGAATGTGCGAAGGTATACAACAGCGCGGGAGCGGACGAGCTTGTGTTTTTGGATATAACCGCGTCGTCGGACGCGCGCGGTACGATTGCGGATATGGTACGGGCTGTCGCGCAGCAGGTATTTATACCTTTTACAGTCGGCGGCGGCATACGCACGGTGGAGGATTTCAGGCGCATCCTGAACGCGGGCGCGGATAAGGTAGCGGTAAACAGCGCCGCCGTCAAGCGGCCCGGGCTTATAGCCGAGGCGGCGGAGAGGTTCGGCAGTCAGTGTGTTGTCTGCGCCATTGACGCGAAAAAACGCGCCGATAAAAGCGGCTGGGATGTATACCTGAACGGCGGACGTATCAATACCGGTATTGACGCTCTTGACTGGGCAAAGCGCGCGCAGGACATGGGAGCGGGAGAAATACTGCTTACAAGCATGGACCGCGACGGCACAAGGGCGGGCTACGATATTGAGCTTACAAGACGCGTCAGCGAAAACGCGAAAATTCCGGTCATCGCGTCCGGCGGCGCCGGCGGTATGGAGCATTTTCTCAACGTATTCCGCGACGGAAGGGCGGACGCCGCGCTTGCGGCGAGCCTGTTCCACTTCAGGGAAATTGAAATTATGGATTTGAAAAAATACCTGCGTAAAAACGGTGAAAGCGTAAGAATGTAAGAAGGGCGGTGCGCTATGAGTAAAAAGAAAAGAAGAAAGACGGTAAAAAAAGAGGAAATAATACGTCGCGGTAAATTTACGATTGACGACTCAAAGCTGTTTGTTATCGCGTTAATAGTGATGTTTCATATAGCGCCGCTGCTTTTTGTATTCATGGGCGAGAACGGACAGCTTTTGCTTATGACATATTTTCTGGTGCAGCTTAATCCGCTTTTTATAGCCGTTACAGGTCTGATTTACGGCGTGAAAAAGGGCTTTAACATGAAATTTCCGATTATAATGGCGGTTTTCGCGGCGGTTTCCGTACCGATGTACTATCAGTTTGACAGCGCGCAGTACATGACGCAGACCATTATTATCGAGACGATCGTATACGTGATTTTTTCGTATCTGGCAACGGCTGTCGGCGCGTTTGTGAAAAGATGGCTTGATATTTAGGGAGGACGCTGTAAATGGAAAGTAAACCTGAGAAACAAAATAAGCTTTATACCGCGGCGACGACAATGTCGCCTACGGTGTACAAGGACTTTTACAAAATATATTACAGTCAGAAATTGAAGGTATTTAATTTTATTGCGGTAATAATCGCGGCGGCGCTTGCCGTTGCGGCGGTTCTTATGTATAAGGACGGTTTCGGACTTCTTTGGCCGCTGATAGCGGTGTGGGCGGGGATATTTTTGCTTGTGTATCCGCGTATGCTGTACCGTAAGCCCTATAAGCGCTCGCGCGACGCCGTTCAGACGACGCATTTTATTTTTTATGAAGATTATATGACTGAGAAAAGCAAGTCGCGGACGAGCGAGTACCGTTACAGCGAGCTTGAGAGAGTACTGGAAAGCGGAGGATATTTTATAATATATCACAACAGCGACAGTGTGAGTATTGTTGACAAATCCGGCGCGGATAACGCGGAGGGTATCTCACAGCTTTTAAAGACAAAAACAAATTACAAAAGGATTAAATAACCGGAGGAGAAAATGAACGAGATAATGAATGACGTTGCCGCGTCGCGGCGTATAGTGGTGAAGATAGGAACGTCGACGCTTACCTATAATAACGGTACAATGAATTTAAAGCTTATAGACCGCCTTGCCATGGTGCTTTCGGATTTAAGAAATCAGGGCAGGGAAATAATACTTGTTTCGTCGGGCGCGATAGGTATTGCCATGGGCAAGCTCGGACTTGCGGAAAAACCGAAGGACACGAAGGGTAAACAGGCGGTAGCCGCAATAGGCCAGTGTGAGCTTATGTTTCTGTACGACAAGGTTTTTTCCGACTACAACAATACAGTCGCGCAGATACTTCTGACGCGCGAGGACATAGCTGTTCCGCGCAGAAAGCGCAATATTCAGAATACAGTCACCGCTCTGCTTGAAATGGGCGTTATACCTATCGTAAACGAGAATGACACGGTAAGCTATGACGAAATTGAAATCGGCGATAACGATACGCTTTCGGCGGCTGTGGCCGAGATGGTTGACGCGGATCTGCTCGTGCTGTTTTCGGATATAGACGGTCTGTACAGTGACGACCCTCATAAGAATAAGGACGCAAGGCTGCTCCCGGTTGTTTACGACATCAGCGAGGTAAAATCGGTTGCGGGCGGCGCAGGAACGAGCCGCGGTACGGGCGGAATGGTTACAAAGCTTGAGGCGGCGGAACGCGCGGTGAGCGCGGGCATACACATGATAATAGCCAACGGAAACAATGTGGACGCGCTGTATAACATACTTGCCGGCGAGCTTTCCGGCACGCTCTTTGTGTCAAAGAATTTTGAAAGGGGAGAATAGCGATGAAGGAATTGACGGAAAAATGCACGCTTGCGCGCAACGCGGCTGAAAAGGCGCCGGCTGTCGGCGCTGATGAAAAGGACAGAGCACTTGAAGCCGTCGCGTCCGCGCTTGAGGACAGGGCTGACGAGATAATCGCGGCGAACAGGCTCGATATAGATAGCGCGCGTGTGAACGGTATGCGTCAAACAATGATAGACCGTCTTAGACTGACGGAGGAACGTATTGCCGCAATCGCGGAAGGGGTCAGGCAGGTAAAGGCGCTGCCCGATCCTATAGGCGAGGTAATAAAAATGTGGAAACGTCCGAATGGACTTTTGATAGGACAAAAGCGCGTGCCATTGGGCGTTATCGCCATTATTTACGAGGCGCGTCCGAACGTCACAGCCGACGCGGCGGCGCTGTGTCTTAAAACCTCCAACGCGTGCGTGCTGCGCGGCGGCAGCGAGGCGATAAACTCCAACAAGGCGATAATGAAAATAATGCAGGACGCTGCGTACGGAGCGGGACTGCCTGTCGGCATGCTGAATATAATCGAGGACACCTCGCGTGAAGCCGCGACAGAGCTTATGAAAATGAACGGGTATATCGACCTGCTTATTCCGCGCGGCGGAAAAGGTCTTATACGTTCCGTGGTAGAAAACGCGACAGTGCCGGTGGTGGAAACGGCGGCAGGGAACTGCCATGTGTACGTGGACGGCGCGGCGGACTTGGACATGGCGCTGAAAATCGTACTCAACGCTAAGGTACAGCGTCCGTCGGTGTGCAACGCCGCGGAAACGCTGCTTGTGGACAGTAAAATAGCCGACAGATTTATTCCGCTTGTATTTAAGGCGCTCAAAGAGAATAATGTTGAGATAAGAGCCGATAAGAGGTCGAGGGAGATTTTCCCTGACGTGTACGATGCGACGGAGGAGGATTATTACACCGAATATAACGACTGTATAATCGCCGTCAGAGTGGTTGACGGAGCGGACGAGGCAATCGCGCATATAAATAAGTACAACACAAAGCATTCAGAGGCGATTGTTACCAATGATTACAGCGTTTCGCAGAAATTTCTGAATGAGGTTGACGCGGCTGCTGTGTACGTGAACGCGTCGACACGCTTTACCGACGGCTTTGAATTCGGTTTCGGCGCGGAGATAGGCATAAGTACGCAAAAAATGCACGTTCGCGGTCCTATGGGACTTGAGGCGCTTACGTCGATTAAATATATAATTTACGGCGATGGTCAGGTTAGGACGTGATTTTATGTATTTGGAAAATAAAACAGAGATGCTTATATTTAAGAAGGCTTACCGAAACGCTGTTGTATCGGATTAACCCGGACGGTACGTACCGCGTATCGGGAAAAATATCCATATTTTGCAAAAAGCCTTTAAAGTGAAACAGGGACACTAAATTTTAGCGTCCCCATTTTAGCGTTCCCAAAATCAAAATAATCTTTCCAGCAGCTTATTGGACCTTTCGATAAACTTTGTCATCTGTTCCGCGCTGAGCGGCGAGTGACTGATTTTCGCGAGGTCATAGACATGATCGATAACCATATTTGCGTCGTTGTCGTTCAGCTTGTCGATTTTCTTTATAAGCGGGTTGTCCGAGTTAAGGATAAGCGTAAACTCGTCCTTGAACATATCCGCCATACCCGCCATCTGCTGACCGTACGAACGGTACATTTCCCGCATACGGCGTGATTGCTCGCTTAAGAGAATAACCGCCGGAATGGACTCATCCTTCAGCTGCTGAATTTCGATTTTCAGCGTATCATCACCGATTTCAGCTTTAAATTTCTCTGTCAGCTTGTCCTCCCATTCCTTTGCCGAGTCGTCCTTTTCAGCGTTGACGGCGACGTCGTTTATAGCCGAGTCAATACGCTTGAACTTCACGCCGGGCTGTTTCATTTCAACAAAGGAAATAAAATGCGTATCCATCATGCTTGGCAGCAGAACGGCGTTAAGACCTTGGTTTTTCAGCATATTTATATACTGCGACTGCTGTTTTGGATCGGAAACGTAGTAAACGTCCTTTTCCTCTTTATCGCATAGATACTCGTCAAGAGTGAGATATTTGTCGTTTAAGTCCTTGTATATGATTACATCCTTGACCTTATCATAGAATTTTTCATCGCGCAGACAACCGTATTTTATAAATATTTCAATATCGTCCCAGTACTTTTCATAATTTTCTTTTTCTTCACTGTACAGTCCCGTAAGCTTGTCCGCAACCTTTTTCGTGATATGCGCCGCGATTTTCTTTACATAACCGTCGTTCTGCAAAAAGCTTCTCGAAACGTTAAGAGGCAAATCGGGACAGTCGATAACGCCCTTAAGGAGCATTAAGAATTCCGGTATTACCTCTTTTACATTGTCCGCGACGAATACCTGATTGTTATAAAGCTTTATCTGTCCCTCCTGACCGGCAAACTCGTGATTGATTTTGGGGAAGTAGAGTATGCCTTTAAGATTAAACGGATAGTCAACATTGAGGTGTATCCAGAACAGAGGCTCGTTGAAGTCCATAAATACCTTCCGGTAAAACTCCTTGTAATCCTCCTCCGTACACTCCGAGGGCTTTTTCATCCACAGCGGATTTGTATTGTTAATGGGTTTCGGCTCCTCAGGCTCGCTATCGGCGTTGTCCTCGCTGTCATGGTCGTGACCGCATTCACATTCCGCCGGCTCCTCTTTTTTGTCGGGGGTTTCGAGATAAATCTCTATCGGCAGGAAGGAGCAGTATTTATTGAGGATTGAACGTATTGTGTACTCGTCGAGAAATTCCTCGCTGTCCTCGGCGATATTCAGGGTAATAGTGGTACCGCGTTGCTCTCTTTCACCGTCGGTAAGGTCAAATTCCATACTGCCGTCGCAGACCCACCTTGCCGCTTTTGCGCCGTCCCTATATGAGAGCGAGTCAATCTCAACGCTGTCCGCGACCATGAACGCGCTGTAAAATCCCAGACCGAAGTGACCTATAATCTGCGCGCCCTTGTCCTCCTCTTCCTTGTACTTTGCGAGGAAGTCGCTCGCGCCGGAAAACGCAATCTGATTGATGTACTTGTCGATTTCCTCGGCGGTCATACCGATACCGTTGTCGGATATAACAAGCTTTTTCGCGTCCTTAAACACCGAAACGGTTACTTTAAACCGCTCATTTTCTTCTATATTCGCCTCGCCGATGCTTGCAAGCTTTTTGATTTTGGTTATCGCGTCGCAGGCGTTTGACACAAGCTCGCGCAGGAATATGTCCTTGTCGGAATACAGCCATTTTTTTATAATAGGAAATAGGTTTTCACTGTCAACAGATATGTTGCCTTTTGCCATTTTAATAACTTCCTTTCGTATTTGATATAACATATGATAATACCTTTGGCGTAATTTGTCAATACAAAATTAGCGCTCTTTACACAAGAGCGCTAACAATTTACATTTTATTCATAATTTGCGCTGGATTTGCGCCGAGAATATCGTCGGTAATCTGACGAGCGTGAGTGATTTGCCGCTCGGGAAGAGCGTTTGCATCTAAAATATTCATGATTTAGGACATAAATATATACCGCGTTTTTATCTTTTACAGTGCGGCTCAAATAAATTTAAACTCAGTCACGTCAAAAAGTCCGCCGTCGGTTATGCGTATTTCCGAAATTACCGGTAGCGGCAGAAAGGCAAGAGAGAGGAACGGGTCGACGCCGTCCGTTACTCCGAGCTGTTTTGCGGCGGCGCGCAACGAGTCATGCTCCGCGCTTACCTCCTCCGCCGATTTTACGGACATAAGTCCCGCGATTTCAAGACTCAGCGCCGCTTTAACCGCGCCTTCCGACACGACGCAAATACCGCCCTTTGTTCCGAGAGCGTTTACAGCCGCCGCCATATCGCGGTCATTATCGCCTATAACAATTACATTGTGACTGTCATGACCTATCGACGCGGCGATAGCTCCTTTGGTAATACCATAATTCGCGACATAGCCTATGCCCCTTGTACCCAGATTATGGTGACGTTCAATAACGCTTACCTTTGACAGGCGCGCACCGGAACCTACCGTGACCTTTTTTGTGATAATACTGTCGGGAATAAGCTCAATAGCGGTTATATCGCCCTGTACACCGTCCGAGAAAAATTCGGGAGTGATATGGGGCAGACGCACAGTGTCCGTCGCCGCGGATATATCGCCGATTTCGGCGTCGAACATCGCTCTGCCGTTTTTGCATACGAGAGCGCCATCCTTGTACACGTCTGTGATACGGTTCAGCGACAAATCCTCCGCGACTGTTATATCTGCTGCGTATGACGGCGCGATTGCGCCCTTGTCTTTTATTCCGTACATTTCACAGGCGTTCAGGCTTGCCATAATAATAGCGTCAAGCTCGGAAATGCCGCAGGAAACCGCGCGGCGTATACAGTTGTCAATACTTCCCCCGCGCAGAATATCTCCGATAAATCGGTCGTCCGTACAGAACGCGCAGCGGCGCAGAGTATACGGATTAACGCCTCCGGCAAGCCGCGATATGTCCTTTGACAGAGTACCCTCGCGCAGCAGTATATACATGCCCTTGCCGAGCTTTTCCGTCATTTCATCCGCACTGCCGCATTCGTGGTCGTTTCTGATACCGGCGGAAACGTATGCGTCAAGCTCCCGTCCCGACAGGAGAGGGGCGTGTCCGTCAACGAGCGGAAGCGCGAGCTTTCCGAGAGCTTCCGCATCGCCGTTTACAATACCGGGGTAGTTCATCATCTCTCCGATACCGAAAAAATCGGGCGCGAGAGACCTTGTGTCCTCCGCGGTTATAACCGCGCCGGAATGTTCAAACGGCGCCGCGGGTACACAGGAGGGCAGCATAAGCTTAACCTCAAGGGGGATTTTTTCCGAGGAACGTTTCATGTAGTCCAGTCCGTCCCTGCCGCACACGTTGGTTATTTCATGCGGGTCGGCTATGACCGTTGTCACTCCGTGCGGCATAACCGTTTTAGCATACTCGCCGGGTGTTACCATTGAGGACTCGATATGCACATGCGCGTCAACAAGACCGGGCAGTACATATTTGCCGGATACGTCGACAGCGTTCCGGCCGTCATATTTTCCCACTCCGCAGATAATTCCGCCTTTGACAGCTACGTCGGCTGCGGTAATTCTGCCGTTAAACACATCAACGACATGTCCGCCCTTTAAAATCAAATCCGGCTCCGCGCGTCCCGCGGCGGCGTCAATTCTGTCCTTTAATGTCATAAAATCACTTCCTTTTCTTTATTATATACCCATTCCGGTTTATATTCAAACAGATTTATGAATAGTTTGTAAACATAAAGTAAACGAAAGGTAAATTAACATAATATTGCATTGACTTAAAAAAAACACAGTGATAAAATATATAATACTTCCGGTTTATATTCAAACAGATTTATGAATAGTTTGTAAACATAAAGTAAACGAAAGGTAAATTAACATAATATTGCATTGACTTTAAAAAAACACAGTGATAAAATATATAATACTTTATGAAGAAAATGAAATAAATCAGCTTGCCCTTCATAATGGCTGAAGGGTATTAAATAACTTGGCAGGAGGCAGAGCTATGGAAAACTATGAAGACGAAACAGCGGATCAGGTCAAAGAAACAGCTGAGACAAACGATGATGCAAACAGCTTTTCGGCGGACGCGGATTTTTCCGAGGACGCGGACGGCGGCGCCGATGATGCCGCCGAGGAATATAAGGACGACGGTATTGACGCTAAAGCCAAAAAGAAAAAGAGGCTGCTTATTATTCTGGGAATTGCGGCGGCTGTAATTGTGCTGCTTGTCGGCGCAATCACAACGGTGCGGCTTATAAAGAGCAAAAACGCCCAAAAGGATATGTATACCGACACGGCTGTTGAGCGCAGGAGTATTCAGAACAGTATAACCGGCTCGTCGTCAATTGAGCCTAACGACTCATATAATGTTACGACGATTAAGTCCGGAGATATAACCGCGGATTACTTCAAAGAGGGCGACACGGTGCAGAAGGGCGACAAGCTTTACCAGTTTGACGATGACGAGGCGGAAAAGTCTCTCACCTCGGCTCAGAATTCGCTTACAAAGGCGCAGCAGACCTATGTGGACGCGGTAAAGCAGAAGGCGCAGACGGTTTCGTCCAACAGTATAAGCTCAAAAACCGCGCAGAATTCGGTTACAAAGGCGCTGCAGTCGCTCAGTGACGCGCAGAAGACTTATAACGACCAGTACGTTAAATCGGATATTTCCGGAAAGGTTAAGTCCGTAAATATTTCTGAGGGTGATACTGTCAACAGCGGTATGGAAATCGCCTCTGTTTATGATGACTCTTCAATGAAAATCAGGGCGCCGTTTAACGAATATGACGCAGAGAACGTATATGTGGGAGCGGCGGCGCAGGTTACGGTTGTCGGTTCGCTCGACACGATATACGGAACAGTGACGGAAAAGGCGTCAAGCTCCGTGGCGACAGACGCTCACGCGATTGTCGTGTACGCTACTATTGAGGTTGCGAACCCCGGAGCGCTCACAGAGGGCGATATAGGCAGCGCCGTTGTAAACGGAGTTGCCTGCGCGGACACTGCGGCGTTTGAGTATGTAAAAACAGGCTCGATTACCGCCGACGTGGGCGGAACGGTAAATAATCTGTTCATTTCCGAGGGCGACAGCGTTTACAGCGGTCAGCAGGTGGCGTACATACGGTCGGATTCAGCCGAAACCTCGCTGAAAAATGCGGAGCTTTCATATGACGACGCTATACTGTCACTTCAGAAACAGGTCCTGAGCAACGATACATATTCGCAGGACTCCAACATAAAGAACGCGCAGCTGTCGCTTGAGGACGCGCGCATTAATCTTGAGAAGGCTCAGGATGATGTTGAGGACTACTTAATAGAAGCTCCCATAGAGGGGACCGTCGTAACAAAAAACGCAAAGGCGGGCGATACGATTGACTCGTCGAACAGCTCGGAGGCGCTTTGTATTATATACGATTTGTCCTGCGTAAAGCTGAGCATTGACGTGGACGAAACGGAAATCGCGCTTGTCAAGGTCGGACAGAAGGCTACGGTCACTGCGGACGCGGTTGAGGGAGAGTTTGAAGGCGAGGTTATAAAGGTTCCCGTCGACGGTGTAAACCAAAACGGCGTAACGACCTATACGATTGAGATAGAGATTGACGACTACGGCGATTTGCTTCCCGGTATGAATGTAGATGCTGAAATCATCGTTGAGGAGGCGGAAAATATACTTGCCATACCGGTAAACAGTGTAAACAGAGGGAATATTGTTTTTGTGAAGGATGACGGTACGAAACACGAAAATGACGTTACCGACATCATAAACGGCAAGAAAACCGAGTTGGACAGCGAGGACGGCGAGGACGATGGCAAGAATACCGACAAATCCTCCGACAGCAAGGACTCGGCTAAGGCGACTCAGGTATCCGACAGGGCTGATGAAGCCGCGTCGGATGAGCGCGGCGAAAAGCCGACCGGCGGACAGGGAGGTCAGCCGGGAGATATGGACGGCGCGGGCGGCGAAAGACCGTCGGGAGATGAAGAAATGCCTGTTGTAAGCAGCCCGAACGGTACCTCCGAGACTCAGTCTGGCACAAAGTCGGGCGGAAGCATCGATATTTCATCGATACCTGCCAATATTGAAATACCGGAGGGCTATCGCGCGATTGTGGTAGAAACCGGTATAAATGACACGGAATATATTGAAATCAAGTCGGGACTTACCGAAAACGATATGGTGAGAACGCTTAACACAAACGCGTCCAGCGCGGGCGCGTCCTTCGGCAGCGACGAAATGTCCGCCGTATCCGGCATGGGCGGCATGGGCGGCATGGGCGGC
>CAZWMB010000016.1:0-25816 GCA_964634635.1 uncultured Lachnospiraceae bacterium | reverse complement strand
CCGAAGCTGCGCGCCCGCGTAGGTGTGGATAGCGTTATCGATACATTTATGACACGGCACAAAGCAGCCGAGCATACGGCTGTTTGCCGCGTCTACAATCGCGCCGCAGCGGAGCGTGGTAATACCGCCCTGCCATAAGCATATGCGGTCTTGTACAAAAGGCAGCTTTGCCGCGTCCGTAATTCCCATTTCCTCAATTTCATGCTGTAAATATTCATTCTGAATTTTAAGAAATTCATCATCCGCCTTTATAGGAGGTCTTATATTTATAAGCGAGCGCAGCTTCAAGGACGGCCGGCATTTTGATAAATTGGAGCTACGAAAGATTTAGTCAAATTGCGGGGTTGTTTTTGTACAGTAATGGTGATATAATCATATTATTCACTATATTTTGTAGGAGGCGGGTTAATATGCAGAATTTTAATTATAATATTCCGACTGAAATCTATTTCGGAAAAGGTCAAATCGAGGCGCTGGGCGGCAAATTAAAGGAGTTAACCGATAAGGCGCTTCTTGTTTACGGCGGCGGCAGTATAAAAAAGAACGGATTGTATGATAAGGTTACAAAGCAGCTGAAGGACGCCGGCATTGAATGGCGGGAGCTTTCGGGCGTTGAGCCGAATCCGCGTATCGAATCCGTCCGCCGCGGCGTCGCGATTTGCCGCGAGAACAACCTGGGAGCGGTGCTTGCGGTCGGCGGCGGCAGCACAATCGACTGCGCGAAAATCATCGCGAGCGGCGTTTGCTACGACGGCGATCCGTGGGAGCAGGTGCTTGACAGCAATAAAATCACAAAGGCGCTGCCGATTGTATCAGTGCTGACGCTGTCCGCGACAGGCTCGGAAATGGACGGCTTCGCGGTCATTTCCGACTTGGAGAAAAACGAAAAGTGGGGTTCCGGCAACGATATTACAAAGCCCGCCTTTTCCATTCTCGATCCCGAATATACCTTCACCGTTTCCGCGCGCCAGACGGCGGCGGGTACGGCGGATATCATGAGTCATACCTTTGAAAACTATTTTACAAGAGAAAAAGGCGCGTATTTACAGGCGCGTTTCTGCGAGGGTATACTTAAAACCTGTATTAAATACGCGCCGATTGCGATTGATACGCCCGATGATTACGAGGCGAGAGCTAATCTTATGTGGGCGTCGAGCATGGCGATTAACGGCGTCTGCTCCTACGGCGAGAACACGGCGTGGTCGGTGCATCCGATGGAGCATGAGCTGAGCGCGTTTTATGATATTACGCACGGAGTAGGACTCGCGATATTAACGCCGTATTGGATGAAGTATGTCTTAAACGACGATACGGTATGGCGCTTTGCGGAATACGGCAAAAACGTATGGGGTATCGCAAACGGAAACGATATGGAAATCGCGAAAGCGGCGATTGAAAAAACGAAGGAGTTTTTTAAGTCGATAGGACTTCCCGCGACGCTTAACGAGATTGGTATCGACGAAACGCATTTTGACGTTATGGCGCAAAAAGCAGCGGATTGCGGACTGCAATACGGATTTATACCGCTCGACAAGAACGACGTAAAGAAAATTTATCAAATGGCGCTTAAATCGGAGCAATGCTCCTGCTAAGCTTGCTTAAAGCAGGGCTTGCAACAGATTGCAACCTGTGCATAGGAGCATCCGCTCCTCCGGGTTTCAGTGGGAGATTACACTCCCACTGAAATGCTGTATTCCTTTACCCTCGACATGATCCTCAAAAATGTCAATGTATGCGGTTGTTTTATAGTATCTCCGTATTGCAGTAATTACGCCGTCGAGAAAGATTAACAATCCTAATACCGCGGCAAACCACAAGCCCTTGCCCGAGTGTGCGGAGGATTTGATATATGCTGAACGAGCGAATATAAGAGCTACGTATGTCGCACGGGCTGACGCAGGTGAAATTGGCTTCAGATTTGAGCGTTTCAAAGCAGTGCGTTTCAAATTGCGCATATAAGACAGATTATTGACGGTATTATCGGATAAAATATAAATAAAATGTACATTGTTAGCGCTCAATGCAGTGAGCGCTGATTTTTTGTCGTCAAATACCGCAAAAATTCTCAAAAAGTATTGGGTATGGAAGTGGACAAACAGCAAATATTATGTAATATAGCGATGAGAAGAGCAGCGATTAGCGAGAACGAGAGACGTCCCAAATGCGGATATAATCGTTCGGGTACGCAGCGCAATCAAAAACGGCCCAAATGTTTTTGCTGTGGATATGTATACACGGAAATCAAAACCGCCGGGCGCCCTTGACATACCGTCAAATTTATGCTACAGTATAGCTAAGGCAGGAACACCACTCCGGCTGTTCCTGCCCATAAATCGCGATATTTTATCATAGAAAAATTGATTTTACGGAAAAAAGCTCACACGCCCTTATTTTCACAATTTATTCGAAAACAACAGTCGCTAATATTTTCGTTTCCGCCCACAATACAGTTATCGCTTAAAATCTCGCCTTCATTTGAACATTTACGAATAGTTCCGTCAAAAATACCATAAAACGGGTGTTCTTCCGCGCCTATCGGCGTCCGCGAAACCTCCGCACCGTTTACGTCCTCGCCGCATATTCCCGAAAGGTCAATATCGTTGCCGAGAACTACCGTTTTGCCCTCGTGGGTAATTGCCGCCGTTTACATCGTCGGCAAACGCTTTTAACCGCTCAGCCGTATAAATCGCTTTCCGTCTGCCTGAGTCCTTTTGCATCAATCCAATTAAAAATAGTTAAATTTCTTAATGATTCTTTTAAATTATTAATAGTTTTACAAAAAATCTCATTTCTGTTTTTTGTACGCTGTATAAAGAAATCATATGGGTGCGCGTCGCGGTGTAGGGATTTATCCCCTGCTACGGGCCGTGTCAGTCCGACGATAATGTTTTATGTTATTAAAACTCAAAGGTTTTTGAGAGCTTTATATCCTCATCCGCGGACGGATAAAGCTCCGTAACCTCTATTGTGACAGGCTCCGATGCGCTTTCCAGTGTATATACGTTCTGTACGGTAATCTCGCTGCCGGACGGAATAGCCTCGGACATGGAGAGCAGATTTATTCCCTCGATGTTCGCGACAACGCTCTGGCGCAGCTCGCTGCCGTTTTGGTATGCGTCCGCGCTAAGCGCGCCTACAAACGGCATATCCTTACCGCTCTTGTTCTTGTATGTGATTGACACAACAACAAAATCCGTATCGTCCTCCGTAAAACGCTTGGCGCTCTCGATTGTAATTTCATAATCGCCTAACTTTCCGCTGTAGTCGCTCTTGTCGTCAGAGGATTTCCCCTCGTCGCCGACGACTGCGGACATGTCAACCTCGGTTTCCTCGTAAGCGTCCGATGCGTCCGCAAGCTGTGTGCCCGCCGCGCCCGTATTTGAGACGGTGTTTTTGTTTGTGTTTTTGTTTCCGCAGCCCGCCGCTGTCATGACAAGCATAAGCGAGGCGAAAATCAGCGCTAAATTCTTTTTCATAATTATCCTCCTTTAATAAATAATTCATGTTTTTTTAAAAAGCAATCCTATAATAACATAAGCTTTCCCCAAAATCAACAAAATCATAAAAAATTCATAGTTTATTCACATTGACATAACTCGCTTTTGCGGGTATAATATAGGCATTGGAGGGATGCTGTAATGAGCGCTGAGCTGTGTATATTTGACCTTGACGGTACTCTTACCGACACCATAGACGCGATTTCGCATTTCGGTAATCTTGCGCTTGCGCGCTACGGTATGGCGCCGATTGATACGGAGGCATATAAAATATATGTCGGCGACGGCAGAGATAAGCTTATACACCGTATTCTTGCCGTGCGCGGCGCCGACAATGATGAAATGTTTGAGAAGGTACGCGCGGCGTATGACGAGAGCTATGAAGGGGATTTCCTCTACGGTACAAAGCCGTATGACGGAATACCGGAGCTTTTGTCGGAGCTGAAGGAGATGGGCGTAAAGACTGCGGTATGTTCAAATAAGCCCGACAACGTGGTAAAATTTGTTACATACGCGCTTTTCGGACAGGATTGCTTTGATCTGGTGCGCGGCAACGCAGACGGAATACCGCCCAAGCCGGATCCGTATACCGCGCTTGAAACGGCTGCGTCGTTGGGAGTAGAGGTTGGAGGATGTGTATTTATAGGCGACACAGATGTGGATATATTTACAGCAAAAAACGCCGGTATGACGTCTGTCGGAGTACTGTGGGGTTTCCGCGGACGCAGGGAGCTTGTGCGCGCGGGCGCGGATTATATCGCAGAAACGCCCGGGGTTATAGCTCAGCTTTGCAGAAACTGAATTTGATTTGGGGGTAATAACATGAGAGCAGCGGGTATTTTGATGCATATTTCATCGCTGCCTTCCGACTATGGAATAGGCACGATGGGTAAGGAGGCGTATGCCTTCGTGGATTTTCTTAAGGCAGCGGGACAGCGTTACTGGCAGCTTTTACCTGTGTGCCCTACAAGCTACGGCGACTCGCCGTATCAGTCCTTTTCTACAAACGCGGGAAATCCGTATTTTATAGATTTGGACATGCTTTGCGAGGAAGGTCTTATTCAAAGGAGCGAGTACTCAAAAATAAATTGGGGCGCAGACAGGAGCCGCGTCGATTATGAAACGTTGTACAATAACCGCTTTAGGGTGTTGAGAAAGGCGTTTGAGCGTTTCAGGACAGGGAATATGACAGCGTTTCACACCTTTCTTGAGGAAAACGACAGGTGGATTTCAAACTATGCTCTATTTATGAGTATAAAGAATTCATACGGCGGCGTTTCATGGCTTGAATGGGAGGAAAAGCTCCGCCGGCGCGACAGCGGCGCCCTGTGGGAGTTTCGCTGCGCACACGAGGACGATATTATGTTCTGGGAGTTTTTGCAGTTCAATTTTTTTGAGCAGTGGAAAAAACTGAAAAGCTACGCAAATGAAAACGGTATAATGATAATCGGGGATATTCCCATCTATGTCGCGCTGGACAGCGCCGAGACGTGGGTGTACCCCGACCTGTTTGAGCTTGACGGTAAGCTTATGCCGACGTCGGTTGCCGGCTGCCCTCCGGACGCGTTTTCACCGACCGGTCAGCTATGGGGAAATCCTCTGTACAACTGGAAACGTCACAGGGAAACCGGCTACCGCTGGTGGATTGACAGAATAAAGTCCGCGTCGGAGCTGTACGATATTGTACGAATAGACCATTTCAGGGGCTTTCAGGGATACTATTCTATTCCGTACGGCCATGAAACAGCGGAAAAGGGCGAGTGGCGCAAAGGTCCGGGCATAGAGCTGTTTGACGCGGTACGCAAGGAGCTGGGAGAGCCGCCGATAATAGCGGAGGATTTGGGTTTTCTGACAGATGACGTGCGGGAACTTTTAAAAGAGTGCGGTTTTCCCGGGATGAAGGTGCTTGAATTTGCTTTCGACCCAAAGGAGGAAAGCAATTACCTGCCCTACACGTATGACAGAAACAGCGTTGTATATGTCGGTACGCACGACAACAATACAATCCTCGGCTGGCTTGACGAGCTTGACGCTGACGCCGTCGGCTTTTGCAAAAAGTTTCTTGACGCCGAGGACGATATACTGTGGCGGTTGATAAAAACCGCGCAGGCATGTGTAAGCGATACGGTGATTATTCAGATGCAGGATTATCTTGAGCTTGGAGCCGGAGCGAGAATGAACGTACCGTCCACGCTCGGAGGAAACTGGCAGTGGCGTATGCAAAAACGCGCGGCGACAAAAAAGCTTGCGAAAAAAATCGCCGATATAACGCGTACGTACGGACGCTGTCCGAGATAGCGCATTTACGGGAGAAAACGATGCAGAGCGACAGATTTTTGAAAAAGGGGTACACAACCGGCACATGCGCGGCTGCGGCGGCAAAGGCGGCGGCGAGAGCGTTGCTTACCGGAAACGTTGTCGCGGAGGAATATATAACTCTGCCGGATGGACAAAATGTAAGAATTGATATAGAAAGTACGGAAAGAACAGCCTCCGGCGTGAAATGCTCCGTCAGAAAGTACAGCGGCGACGACCCCGACGTTACGGACGGCATAATCGTATGCGCGGAGGTCAGCGGAGCGGACGGCGGAATTGTAATTGACGGCGGCGAGGGCGTCGGCAGAGTGACGCGCGGCGGACTTGACCAGCCTGTGGGTTTCGCCGCTATAAACAGCACGCCGCGCCGTATGATACGCGCGGCGGTCGCGGAGGTATGCGGCTCGTGTGATTACGACGGCGGAGTAAGCGTGATAATTTCAGTACCCGATGGCAGGGAAATAGCGCAAAAAACCTTTAATCCGCGCCTTGGTATAGAAGGAGGCATTTCAATTTTGGGTACAAGCGGAATTGTGGAGCCTATGAGTGAAAAGGCGGTGATTGACACCGTTTTCCTTGAGCTTAGCGTATGCAGAAAAAGCGGCGCGGAAACAGCGGTAATTGTACCCGGAAATTATGGGGAGAAATTCGCGAGGGAAAGGCTGGGTATAAAAAATACGGTTCAATGCGGCAATTACATAGGCGACGCGATCGACTTCGCGACGGATCTCGGCTTTTCGGGTCTGCTTTTAATATCGCATATGGGCAAGCTTGTAAAGCTCGGCAGCGGTATTATGAATACGCACTCAAGGTACGCGGACGGCAGAATGGAAACCCTTGCGCTGTGCGCCGGTCTTGCCGGAGCGCCGAGCTGGAGGAGGGTTCTTGACTGCGTCACGACGGACGAGGCGTACGAGCTTGTGAGGGACACTAAAACCGTTGATATACTGATGGACAGAATAGACAGTTACTTAAAAAAACGTACGCGAATAAAGACCGGAGCGGTGATGTTTTCCAATAAGTACGGAATTATAGGTAAAACAGCCGGTGCGGACGCTATAATGGAGGATATATAAAATGGTGTATTTTGTAGGCGCGGGCAGCGGCGCGGCGGATCTTATAACGCTGAGAGGAAAAAGGCTTTTAGAGGAGGCGGACATAATAATCTACGCCGGCTCGCTTGTAAATCCGGATCTTTTGGAGTACGCTGGCAAAGACGCCGGAATATACAACAGCGCGAAAATGCATCTTGATGAAATTATTGATATAATGAAGGACGGGGACACTAAAAATATTGTCCGTTTGCACACGGGGGACCCCTGTCTTTACGGAGCGGTGCGCGAGCAAATGGACGCGCTTGACGCTCTCGGAATAGAATACGATATATGCCCCGGAGTGTCGTCCTTTTGCGGCGCGGCGGCGGCGCTTAAAGCGGAGTACACACTTCCCGGCGTGTCGCAGACTGTAATTATAACGCGTATGGAGGGTAGGACGCCCGTACCCGAAAGGGAAAGGATACGCGCACTGGCGGCTCATCGAGCGACAATGGTTATATTTTTGTCGGCGGGCATGCTTGCAAAATTACAGGAGGAGCTTATTGCGGGCGGTTTCAGCGCAGATACAAAAGCGGCGATTGTTTACAGGGCTACATGGAGCGATGAGAAGACGCTTCGATGCAGCGTAGGGACACTAAACAAAACCGCGCGTGAAAACGGAATAAGTAAGACGGCGCTTATAACAGTCGGTGATTTTCTCGGCGATAACTATGAACTGTCAAGGCTGTACGATAAGGCGTTTACCACAGAGTACCGGAGGGGAACGCCATGAAAATCACAGCGATAGCGTTTACAAAAAACGGCGCGGTATTGCTCGACACATTAAAAAAGCCTCTTGGCGCAGAGAGCTACGCTCCGGAGAAATACGCTTTTGGGGACACTAAAATACTGGGCAGTCTGGACGCTCTCGTAAGAAAAAAATTCAAGGAGTCGGACGCGATTGTATTTATCGGTGCGTGCGGTATCGCGGTACGCGCGGTCGCGCCGTACGTAAAGGATAAGCTGCTGGACAGCGCCGTTGTGGTCATGGACGAGAAAGGACGGTACGCTATCCCGCTCCTGTCGGGACATATAGGCGGCGCGAACGCTTTGGCGGTAAAAATAGCGGAAATTACCGGCGCGGAGCCGGTAATTACAACCGCTACCGATATAAATAATAAATTTGCGGCAGACGTTTTCGCCGTGAAAAATAATCTAAGGATAGGGAACGCTAAACTTATAAAGGAAATTTCATCGCGCGTTTTGGACGGCGAAAAAATAGGACTTGTATCGGACTGCCCGCTGAAAAATACGCCCGATATATTCACTTCCGACGCCGATGTGGGAATTTATATAGGAAACGCGGATAAGCGTCCGTTTCCGGCAACGCTTACCCTTATGCCGAAAAATATAATTCTCGGCATAGGCTGCCGGCGCGGCGCGAAGGTCGGTGAGAGCATACCGGCATTTCTGGAGCAAAACGGTATTGACAAGAATTCGGTAGCCGGCGTTGCGACAATCGATATAAAAAAAGACGAGAAAGGAATAACCGCTTTTTGCGCAAAGCATAACATTCCGTTACTGACATTTACGGCGGAGGAGTTGAGCGCCGTGCCGGGCAATTTTACGTCCTCGGACTTTGTAAAAAATACGGTCGGCACGGATAACGTGTGCGAGAGAGCCGTATGCGCCGCCGGGGCGGAGCTTACGGTAAAAAAGTCAATCGTCGGGGCGTGTACGCTTGCGCTGGGCAGGAAGGATATTGAGATAGATTTTCTCAAGGGGTAAACAATGAAAATATATGTTGTTGGCATAGGCGCCGGCGGAGCCGGCGGTATGACGTACGAGGCGAGGCGCGTACTGGAGAATTCCGATGTAATAGTCGGTTATACGGTGTACGCGGAGCTTGTAAAAAGGCTTTTGCCCGATAAGGAATATATCACAACGGGCATGACGTGTGAAACGAATCGCTGCCGTATGGCGGCGGACGCCGCTTTGGCGGGAAGGCGCGTCACGGTTGTGTGCGGCGGCGACGCGGGAGTGTACGGTATGGCGTCGCTGATGTACGAGATAGCGGCGGAATACAGCGGTATAGAGGTATGTACGGTGGCTGGAGTCAGCGCCATGCTGAGCGGCGGCGCGCTCGTCGGAGCGCCGTTGGGTCACGACTTCGCGGTGATAAGCCTGAGCGACCTTTTAACCCCTTGGGACAAGATAGAAAAAAGACTGAAATGCGCCGCCGAGGGTGATTTTGTGATATGTATATACAATCCGTCAAGCAAAAAGCGGCGGGATTATCTGAAAAATGCGTGCGGCGTTCTGCTTGAATACCGGAACGCTGAAACAGTATGCGCGGCGGCGAAAAATATCGGGCGCGAGGGAGAGGAATACACCGTTCTGACGCTCGGAGAGCTGCGGGAGTACAGCGCGGACATGTTTACTACCGTATTTATAGGCAGCTCGCGGACAAAAAACATAGGCGGTAAAATGGTGACGCCGAGAGGATATAAAAATGTGTGATGTAATACTGTTCGGGGGAACGGACGAGGGACATAAAATTTCTGATTTTCTCACGGAGAATAATATAAGTCATGTTGTGTGCGTGGCTACGGAATACGGCGGCGAAGCGCTTGGAAACAGGAACGTCAGGGTCGGCAGAATGACGTCGGACGAGATGCGTCTTTTTTTTAAAGGCGCCGGGGCTAAAATTGTCGTGGATGCAACTCATCCTTATGCCTGCGAGGTGACGAGGAATATCAGGGGGGCGTGCGAGTGCCGATACATAAGAGTGGAGCGCGAGGATACCGGCCCAAAATGCGGAGGCTTTGGGGACGCTAAAGCAGCGGCTGATTTTTTAAAAACCACCGAGGGAAACATACTGATTACAACGGGCGCAAAGGAGCTGCCGCTCTTTTCGGAGCTTGTCGACAGAGCGTACGCGCGCGTACTGCCGTCCGCGGACGCGGTAATACAGTGCAGGGCGTCGGGCTTTGCGCCGGAGCGTATAATCTGTATGCAGGGTCCTTTTTCAAAACAGCTTAACAGCGCAGTAATGCGTGAATTTAATATAAAATATCTGGTAACAAAACGCAGCGGCAAAAGCGGTGGATTTGAGGAAAAAATCGCCGCGGCGCGGGACTGCGGAGTTGAATGTGTGATTATAAACCGACCCTCCGGAGACGGCGGAGTGTCGGTTGTTCAGGCGGAAAATTTGATTTTGGAGTTGTTATAGAGTGAGTGTTTATATTATAGGCGCCGGCATGGGGGACACTAAAGCTCTTACATGTGACGCGGCGGAAAAAACAGAAAAAGCCGATATTATTATCGCCTCATCTCAAAGACTGGCAAAGCCGTACTTAAACAGAGGCAAGCGGGTGTTTATCGAGTATGAGGCGGAGAAAACAGCCTGTATTTTGCGTGATTGCGAATACGGAAACGCGGTAGTTCTGTACAGCGGCGACGCATCCTTTTTCAGCGGCGCACGGGAGCTTTTGCGCATTGCTCCGGATTGCGAGGTCATAGCCGGAGTAAGCTGCGTTTCGTATTTCTGCGCAAAAATAGGAGTGCCGTACGACAATATGAATATCGTGAGTATGCACGGCAGACAATGCAATATAGTAAGCGAGGTAAGGGGACACAAAAAAACCTTTTTACTGCTTGGTGAAAATCCGTGCGGCAGGCTCCTTGAATACGGGCTTGGCGGCGCCGAGGTTTACATAGGCGAGAATTTATCGTATGCGGACGAGAAAATATCGCACGGAACTGCGGCACAGTTCAGAGATACCGAAATTGCGCCGCTAAGTGTGATTGTGATAGTGAATGAGGCGTACGAAAGCGCCGTTCGGTTCGGTATTGACGACTGCGAATTTGTAACCGGCGGCGCGCCGATGACAAAAAGCGAGGCGCGCGCCGTAAGCGTATCAAAGCTTAAAATCGCGCCGGACGACGTTTGCCTTGACGTGGGCGCGGGAACAGGCTCGGTAAGCGTTGAAATGGCTCTGCTGTGTCCGAAAGGCAGGGTGTATGCCATTGAAAAGAACGCGGCGGCGGCGGCGCTTGTGCGTAAAAACGCCGTCAAATTTAAGTGCGACAACATAGAGGTGATAGAGGGCGGCGCTCCGGACGTACTCGATGGATTGCCGCGCGCGGACAAAGTATTCATAGGCGGCTCGTCGGGACGGGTCGCGGAAATAATAGAAAAATGCGGCGGCGGAGCGGCGGTTGTAAATGCGATAACGCTTGAAACGCTTAACGCCGCGGTATGCGCCTTTAAGGCGCTGGGCTACATATACAGCGTCACGCAGATAAGCGCGGCGCGGACAAGGGCGATTGGCGGCCGCAGTATGCTGACGGCGCAGAACCCTGTATTTATAATTTACGGTGAGAAGCAATGAAAAAAATCATGATTGCGGGTACGCACAGCGGATGCGGAAAAACAACGGTAACATGCGCCGTACTTCAGGCGCTTGTGAACCGTAAAATAAATGTAACGGCGTTTAAATGCGGTCCCGATTATATCGACCCAATGTTTCACAGGACGGTTATCGGAGCGCCGTCGTACAATCTCGACAGTTATCTTATGAGTGAAGATAAAATACGCCTGCTTATGAACAAAAACGGCAAAGAAGTATCTGTAATTGAAGGCGTTATGGGCTTTTACGACGGTTACGGCGTTAAGGGGCTTGGCAGCTCGTACGAGATGTCGCGGATTACCGGTACTCCGGTTGTGCTGGTTGTGGACTGCCGCGGCGCGGGTATGTCCGCGTTGGCGATGGTAAAGGGCTTTAAGGAGCTGTATCCGAATAATATACAGGGAGTTATTTTTAATAACCTCTCCGAAAAATTATACAGACAAATAGCGGCGGAGCGCAGGAGGATTGGAATAACGCCGATAGGCTTTCTGCCGCATGACGACGCGCTCCGTATCGAAAGCCGTCACCTTGGATTGACGACAGCGCAGGAAATCGATAATATAAAGGAAAAGCTGCGTATTTTAGCCGATTACGCCGAGAAGTACATTAACATGGATTTGCTTTTGCAAATCATGGCGGCGGGGGACGCTGAAAATGAAAAAATGCCAAGACCGCCATATATTGGGGACACTAAAATTGCGGTCGCGAGGGACAGGGCGTTCTGCTTTTATTATGAGGACAATCTGGCGCTGCTGAGAGAGATGGGCGCTCAGATAATTGAATTTTCACCGCTTAAAAATGAGGAAGTACCCGAATGTGACGGTATTATTTTGGGCGGCGGCTATCCGGAGCTTTACGCTGCGGAGCTGGAGAAAAACACAGGGACAATAAAATCCCTTAAGGGAAAAATACAAGCCGGCACGCCGTGTATTGCGGAGTGCGGAGGGTTTATGTATCTGCACGAGGTCATGGAGGACAATGAGGGAATACCGCATAAAATGGTAGGTATCATTAAGGGACGATGCCGTAGGACAAAATCGCTGCGCCGTTTTGGGTATATGGAAATGACGGCTAACAGTGATAATATACTATGTAAACGGGGCGAAAAAATACGCGCGCGTGAATTTCATTATTTTGACAGCGACAACTGCGGCGAGGGCTTCACTGCGTGCAGGGAAGGCGCAAGGTGGCAATGCGTGGTGACAGAGAAAAATCTGTTCGCGGGTTTTCCGCACCTGCATTTTTGGACCGACGCCCGATTTGCCGAAAATTTTTTGAAAAGCTGTGAGGAATACAAATGTACAAGGTAAAAAAAATTAACAGTAACGCGCGGGAGGAGGCGCTAAGGAAGTGGAATTCCATAGCCAAGCCCATGCACGGTCTTGGTATTTTTGAGGATATGATAGCCGATATAGCCGGCATACAGGGAACGGCGAACGTGGACATAGGCAAGCGGTGTGTGCTTGTGATGTGCGCCGACAACGGCGTAGTATGCGAGGGCGTAACCCAGACCGGTCAGGAGGTTACGGCGATAGTTACCGAGAACTTCTCGTTGGGCAGGACGAGCGTGTGCGCGATGGCGCGTAATATAGGCGCGGAGGTAATTCCGGTTGACGTGGGAGTGGCGCGTGATGTGGAAGGAGCGGTTAACAGAAAAATAGTCTATGGTACAAACAATATGCTGACGCAGCCGGCAATGACGCGCGCCGACGCATACCGAGCGTTACAGATTGGAGTGGACTGCGTGGGCGCTCTTGCGGACGGAGGCTGTAAAATCATATGCACCGGTGAAATGGGTATCGGCAATACAACGACTGCGGCGGCGGTTACAAGCGTACTGCTTTCAATGTCCGCGCGCGCGGCTGCCGGTAAGGGCGCGGGTCTGACAGACGCGGGGCTGGAAAGAAAGATAAGCGTTATAGAGCGCTCGATTGCGCACAGTAAGCCTGACAAAAATGACGCGCTCGACGTGCTTTCCAAGGTCGGGGGCTGCGATATAGCCGCGCTTGCCGGCGTGTTTATTGGCGGCGCGGTATACGGGGCGCCTGTTGTTATCGACGGCTTTATAAGCGCGGCGGCGGCGCTTTGCGCGTATAAAATATGTCCGGAAAGCCGCGATTTCATGCTTGCGTCGCATGTATCGCGCGAGAGCGCGGCGGCGGATATACTGAGATTTCTTGGCAAGGAGGCGCCGATTGACGCGCGTATGTGTCTTGGAGAGGGTACCGGAGCGGTAATGCTGCTCGGACTTCTTGACGCGGCGCTTTGCGTGTACAATGAAATGTCAAGCTTTGAGGATATAAACGTAGAAAGATATAAGGAGCTGAAATAATGAAAGCGCTTGTAATCGGAGGCGGCGGCAGCGGAAAATCTGAATTTGCGGAAAATCTGACCGCGAGTCTTGGGCATACCAAAACCTACATAGCGACAATGCGACCCTACGGCGCGGAGGCGCGCGGGCGTATAGAGCGCCACAGAAGAGCGCGCGCGGGCAAGGGCTTTAAGACCGTTGAAAGATACGCCGATATAAAAAGCCTGGACTTAAACGGTACGGTACTGCTCGAATGTATGTCAAACCTTTTGGCGAATGAGATGTTCCGTACCGGAGGCACGGGAGAAAACGCGTACGCGGAAATTACAAACGGTATTGACACTCTTGCCAAAAAGTGTGATAATTTAATTATAGTAACAAACGAGATATTCTCGGACGGAATTGAATATGACGCCGATACCTCAGCGTACATGCGCGTTCTGGGGCGTATAAACCGTTACGCCGCCGCGCGCTTTGACAGCGTGTACGAGGTAGTCTGCGGCAGAGCCGTAAAAATAAAATGATTGGAGTGGGTGTTAATGAGAGTGTTAAGAGCGCTTTGCCTGACATTTTCCATGTATTCAAAAATACCTGTGCCGAAGGTTCGGTGGGACGGAGATAATATGCGTTACGCGCTGTGCGTTCTGCCCGTTGTAGGCGCGGTTATCGGCTGCGCGTCGGTACTGTGGTTTTACGTAAGCGCGATACTCGGCGTCGGTAATACATGCTTTGCCGCGGCGGCGGCGGCTCTGCCCGTACTTATTACAGGCGGTATACATATGGACGGCTTTATCGACGCCGGCGACGCGCTTTCCTCTTATGGAAGCAGGGAAAAAAAGCTGGAAATTTTGAGCGACCCGCATGTCGGCGCGTTCGGTATTATAAGCGCGGTGATATATTATATACTGTATTTAGGCTTTATCAGCGAGGTACGGAGTATGACTTCGGCTCTTATAACGGCTTTCGGCTATGTAATGTCGCGCGCCGCGTGCGCGCTGACAATAGCGTGCGTAAAGCCCGCCAAGGACAGCGGACTGCTGTACAAGTTTTCATGCGCGGCGGACAGGAAGGCGGCGCTGACGGTCAATATAATTATTGCCGCCGTATGCTCTGCGGCGGTGATATATTTAAATCCGTACATAGGCGCGGCGGTGTCGGCGGCGCTTGCGCTGACGGCGCTGTACTGTAAATTTCTTGCCGCGAAGCAATTCGGCGGTATAACCGGCGATACCTGCGGCTATCTCATACAGCTGTGCGAGCTTGTTTCTGCGGCTGTAATCGCGATAGGAGGAAGACTGATTTGGTTTTTGTAACCGGAGGAGCGTACAGCGGCAAAAACGACTATGTGCGCGGCGTTCTTGGAATTGATAAAATAACAAGCTATGGCGAGGACTATGACACGCTGAAAAACGCGTCGGCGATATGCGGTTATCATTTGTATGTGCGAACCGTCTTACGGCGCGGCGGCGACCCGATTGCCGAAACGAGGCGTCTTCTCGAGGACAATCCGGACGTGGTTATAATATCCGATGAAACGGGCTGCGGAGTTGTGCCGGCGGACGAGTGGGAAAGAAAATGGCGCGAGGCGTCGGGAAGGGTGAGCTGCTATCTGGCGGAACATGCGGAAAGGGCGGTAAGACTGGTATGCGGAATAGCGACAATACTGAAATGAAAATTATTTTAATCCGTCACGCGCCTACGGAGGGAAATATGCTCAGGCGGTATATCGGTACAACCGACGAAGACATATCGGACACAAAATGTCTTGCGCGAATTTATCCGCCCTGTGATTTTTTATTTTCGAGTCCCATGAGGCGATGTATTCAAACCGCCTCGATAATTTATCCGAACAGGGAAATAAAGATATGTCCCGCCTTGCGTGAGTGTGATTTTGGCGGCTTCGAGAACAAGTCGTTTGAGGATTTAAAGGACAGTCCGGATTATCGGGAATGGTTTGACAGCGGCGGTAAGCTGCCTTTTCCCGGCGGTGAAACACATGCGGATTTCAAAAAAAGATGTGTCGACGGATTTTACGGAGCGCTTTCCGGAATGAAAATCGGCGCCGCCGCGTTTGTAATACACGGCGGCAGCATTATGGCGGTTATGCAGACTCTTTTCGGAGGTAATTTCTATGATTATCAGACGGAAAACGGAGGCGGATACATATTTGAACTGAAGGGAGGGAGGGCGTATGATTATAATGCAATCGGCGGCGCTGTGCATAGCGTTTGTTCTTGATTTATTACTCGGCGATCCAAAAAGCGTTTTGCACCCGATACGGCTTATGGGAGCGCTTATTTCTCTGCTTGAACGGGTATTCGGGAAAATATTTCCCGCAAGTAAGGCGGGGGAAACCGCGGCGGGCGTATTTCTTACGGCATTTGTTGTTATAATATGCGGCGGCGTACCTTTGGCAATTCTGTTTTTTTCTTACAGCCGCAGCCTTTTGCTCGGAATGTTTTTAGAGACGATAATATGTTATTTTATGCTATCGGCGAGGTCGCTGGGCAGGGCCGGTATGGACGTCTACCACGCGCTTGTGCGCGGCGATACGGACAACGCGCGGAAAAATGTTTCCATGATTGTCGGGCGTGACACGGAAAGCTTGGACGACGTCGGAATTACAAAAGCCGCCGTGGAAACAATCGCTGAAAATACCTCGGACGGCGTAGTCGCTCCTCTCATATACATGGCTTTAGGCGGCGCTGTGCTTGGATGCGTGTACAAGGCGATAAACACTATGGACTCAATGATCGGATATAAAAACGACAGATACATAAACCTCGGCAAGGCGGCGGCTAAGCTTGACGACGCGGTGAATTACATACCCTCGCGTGTGTCGGCGTGCGTTATGATAGTGACGTCGTTCTTTCTTGGATTTGATTTTGAGAACGCCGCGAAAATACACAGACGCGACAGCCGTAAGCACGCAAGTCCGAATTCCGCTCAAACAGAGTCGGTCGTAGCCGGCGCGCTTGGTATACAGCTCGGCGGTGATGCTTACTACTTTGGCAAGCTGTATAAAAAACCGCTTATCGGCGACGCGATAGCGGACGTCAAGTACGACCATATAAAGCAAGCCAACAGAATGATGTATGCCACTGCGGTATTCGTGTCGGTAATCCTCGCGGCGGTTAAGCTTACGGTTGGGAGTTTACTATGAGTTTTTTTGACGCGCATGGCGGCGATATTTACAGACACGGCGTGCGGCTGGATTTTTCGGTTAATACAAGCCCGCTGGGTATAAATCCGTCGGTATGCCGTGCGGTAATAAAAAACGCGGACTGCTTTGGCGTGTATCCCGACGCGGACTGCTCGGCGCTGCGGGAGAAAATCGCGCTGTACGAGGGAGTTGACGCACAGAATATAGTCTGCTCGAACGGCGCGTCGGAGATGATTTTCGCCGCGGTACGCGCGGCCGCGCCTAAAAAGGCGCTTGTAGCGGCGCCGACGTTTTCGGAGTATGCCCGCGCGCTGAAAAGCGTCGGGTGTGATATAAAATATTACAGCCTGTCGGAGGAAAATGAATTCCGTCTTACGAAAGACTTTCCGAGCGAGCTTTACGGTACGGACATGGTTTTTCTGTGCAATCCGAATAATCCGACCGGTAAAATCATTGACAAAAAGCTGATGATTAAAATAACGGAGAAATGCGCGGAAACCGGAACGCTCTGTATAGTAGACGAGTGCTTTATGGATTTGGCGGACGGATATTCCATGAAGGGCGGCGTACCGGTAATAAAAGCCTTCACAAAGACATTTGCCATGGCGGGACTCCGTCTGGGATACCTGATAGGGGACACTAAATTTGTGGGGACATTAAAACAGCAGCTGCCCGTATGGAACGTGTCCGCGCCGGCGCAGGCGGCAGGTATCGCTGCGCTTTGCGATACGGAATATATCGGAGAAAGTATTAAAATTATAAAGAACGAGCGCGCGTATCTTGAAAACGCTCTGAACGGACTGGGATTTAAGGTATTTCCCTCAGATGTGAATTTTATTTTGTTCAAGGGAGGGCGCGGAATTGCCGACGCTCTCTTGAGCCGCGGAATACTGATACGCGACTGCTCAAATTTTGTCGGTCTTGCGGAGGGATTTTACCGTGTCGCCGTAAAAAGACACGCTGAGAATGAAGAGCTGATAAAGGAATTGGGTGAGATATGTGGCTAAGTCAATAATGATACAGGGGACAATGTCCGGCGTGGGGAAAAGTATTATCTCGGCGGCGCTTTGCAGAATTTTCAGTCAGGACGGATATAAAGCGGCGCCGTTCAAATCACAGAATATGGCGCTCAACTCCTATATAACAAAAGAGGGGCTTGAAATGGGACGGGCGCAGGCGGTACAGGCGCAGGCGGCGGGAATTGAACCTTCGGCGCTTATGAACCCGATTTTACTAAAGCCCACGACTGACAGCGGTTCTCAGGTAATAGTAAACGGTACCGTTCGCGCCGACATGAGCGCCGCGGATTATTTCAGATACAAAAAACGGCTTATACCCGATATAATGCGCGCGTACAATACCTTGTGCGGCAGCTGTGACATAATTGTGATTGAGGGAGCGGGAAGTCCTGCGGAAATAAATTTAAAAAAGGACGACATAGTTAATATGGGTATGGCGGAAATGGCGGACGCGCCCGTGCTGCTTGTCGGAGATATTGACCGCGGCGGCGTGTTCGCTCAGCTTTACGGAACCGTGTCGCTGCTGGACAGCGGTGAAAGAAAGCGTGTTAAAGGTACGATTATAAATAAATTCCGCGGCGATATAAACATTTTGAAGCCGGGGCTGGACATGATAGAAAGCCTTACGGGCGCGCCGATTGCGGGAGTTGTTCCGTACGGCGATTTTAATATTGACGATGAGGACAGTCTGTCCGAGCTGCTTGTAAATAAACGTGCGGGAATGATCGACATTGCCGTAATATACTTTCCGCGCATATCGAATTTTACCGATATGAACGCGTTTGAGTGTATTGACGGAGTGTCTGTCAGATATATAAAAAATGTCCGTGAAATGGGCAGCCCGGACATGATTATTCTGCCCGGCAGTAAAAGCGTCGTGTCGGATTTGCTGTGGATGAGAAAAAACGGACTGGAGGCGGCGGTCAAAAAGGCAAAGTGTCCGGTATTCGGTATCTGCGGAGGGTATCAGATGATGGGAGAGTACATTGCCGACGCCGAAGGCGCGGAGGGAGGAAAGAGCGTCCACGGCATGGAAATGCTGCCGATGACAACGGAATTTCACAGGGAAAAGATACGCTCGCTTGCGCGCGGCGTGTTTACCGGTATGACGGGGACACTAAAACCGCTTGACGGCGCGGAGTATGAGGGCTATGAAATACATATGGGTCAGAGTATATTCGGCGTCCCCGAAAATAAACGAGAGGTAAATTCCGAGGGGGAACGATACGGTACGTATATCCACGGTATATTTGACAAATGCGCCGCTCGCGTCGTAAAATGCCTGTGCGGTAAAAAGGGCGTTGATATTGGGGACATAAAAAATATTGATATGAGTGAGATACGAGAGCGCGAATACAATCGCCTTGCGGATATGGCGCGCGAGAGTCTGAATATGGATTTGATTTATAAAATTCTTAATAAAGAGGTGTGACGTATGATACACATTTACTGCGGTGACGGAAAGGGTAAAACTACCGCGTCCGTAGGTCTTGCCGTGCGTATGGCGGGTCACGGAAAGAGAGTGCTGTTTATGCAGTTCCTGAAAGGCTCGTACACGGGAGAGCTTGAGATTTTGAGCGGGACGGGCAATATAAAGCTTATGCGCTGTGACAGAGATTATGGATTTTCCTTTTCCATGTCGGATAAGGACAGGGAGGAAATTTCAGTAAATCATAATGAAAGCCTCAGCTACGCCCTCTCGCGTATGACTGACTATTACATGATAGTGCTGGATGAAATTTTTCCGGCGCTTTCACTTGGTCTGGCGGATGAGGAAGCAGTAAAAAAATTAGTCGGCAAATACAGCGGCGAGCTTGTGCTTACAGGAAGAAATCCGGACCCGTGGTTTATCGAAAGAGCGGATTATGTGTCGGAGATAAAAAAGGTAAAGCATCCATATGACCGCGGCATTACCGCAAGGGAGGGTGTTGAGTTTTGACAGGGCTTGAAAGGATGCTGCCCGCCGACATTGAGCGGAGGAGCTTTGAAATAATTGAAAGCGAGTTGCCGCGTGAGATTGACGCGGAAATAAAGAGCGTTGTAAAACGCGTCATTCACACAACCGCGGACTTTGATTATGTTGATAATTTGTATTTTTCCGATAATGTAGTAGAAATTGTAAAAGACGCTCTGAGAAAAGGCGCGGATATTGTCACTGACACGCAAATGGCGAAGGCGGGAATAAACAAAAACAGACTTAGCGCCTTCGGCGGAGAGGTGCATTGCTTTATGTCCGACAGCGACGTCGCCGCGGCAGCCAAAAAAAACGGCGCTACCCGCGCGTACGCGAGTATGGACAAGGCGGCGGAGTTAAAAAAACCGCTTATATTCGCTATTGGAAACGCGCCGACGGCGCTTGCGCGTCTTTACGAGCTTATACAGTCGGGAATACTGAAACCCGCCGCGATAATCGCCGTGCCGGTCGGATTTGTAAATGTGGTCCAGGCGAAGGAGCTTATTATGACGGCGGGAGTACCTTGTATCGCGGCGCGCGGGAGAAAGGGCGGCTCAAATGTTGCCGCGGCAATCTGCAACGCGCTGATTTACGATTTAAAAGCCGATTGATTTCAGACTTTCCTTAAGTGTTTCCGCGCTCGATTTCAGACCGCTTATTTCCTTTTCGGAAAACGGTACGTCAAGTATACGCTCCACACCGTAGCCGGACAGCTGCGTAGGAACGCTTAGGGCAATGTCGTTTATGCCGTACTCGCCGTCAAAAATACTGGACACTGTCAGTATAGAATTTTCGGCGCCCGCTATACACTCCACAATACGGGCGACAGCCGCAGCTATGGCATAATAGGTCGCGCCTTTCTTTTTTATAATTTCATACGCGGAATTTTTAACCTCAAGATACATGTTTTCCAAATCTTCGTCCGTACACTTGCCGTACTGCTCAAAGAAACGCTGCATACTCATTCCGGCGATATTCGTGATGCTCCACGCCGCGACCTCGCTGTCGCCGTGCTCGCCGATGATATAGGAGTGACAGTAGCGCGCGTCAATACCGGTATGGCGGCTCATGAGGTATTTAAGACGCGAGGTGTCAAGCACGGTACCGGAGCCTATAACCCGGTTTTTCGGAAGACCCGAAAGACGGTATGTGATATAGGTCAGAATATCCACGGGATTTGAAACGGTCAGCAGTATAACATCGTCAGGCGCGTATTTCATAACGCTTGCGACAATGCTTCTGAATATATCGGCATTGCGCTTTAAAAGGTCAATACGGGTTTCTCCCACCTTCTGGTTTACTCCGGCTGTAATGATTACAATATCCGCGCCGCGGCAGTCCTCGTAGGAGCCGCTGTATATGCTGACAGGCTTGCGGAAGGAAACGCCGTGCGCCATGTCGAGAGCGTCGCCCTCCGCCTTTTCCTTGTTTATATCAATCAATACAATTTCCTGAAACAGTCCGTCCAGCATAATGGTGTACGCGGTTGTCGAGCCGACAAAGCCCGCGCCGATAATCGCTATTTTTCCACGAAGCATATAAAATTCCCCTTTCTTTTTTCTTTTAGCTTGCTCAAAATTAAGGGGAAATATGTAATGTGTAAAATATTCAATAAAACAGCTTTAATCCGTTATGACAACCGGCTTTATAATACCCGCCGTATTTTCGGGCTTGACCGTGTGAGTAATTACGGCAATATCCGCGTCGCCTGTTATATCGGATACGTCTGTGCGCGCCATGACGCGTACGGTTTCCCGTTCGCTCCGGTACGCGTACGCGCCTTTGCGGATATATCTCCCTTATGAAAACCTCCAATCTATTTCAAGGCCGAATTTTTCCATTGTATTTACTCCGCTATCTGTTTCCCTTTATATCAAAGCCGCGCATAACCTCCTTACGCTTTTCAAGCGCGTACTGAGTGTAGTATTTGTGCGTGACCTCTATATTTTTGTGACCCATAAGCTCCGCGACCATTTTAATATCCACGCCGTCCGCTATCATATTGCATGCGAAGGTACGCCTGAGCGCGTGCGGACGCGCCTTATCCGCGTCGAATATACCGACTGTTGAGCAATATTTTTTCAATATTTTTTCCACGCCCTGCGCGGTCATGCGTTTGCCGAGACGGCTTAGAAACAGAGCGTTATCCTTGGCGTTCTTATTTTCCATACGCTCCCGCATATATGTAAAAAGCTCGTTCTCCACCTGCACCGGCATGAATATCTCCTGCTCGTCGCCTCCCTTGCGTGTAACGATAAAGGACGAGGTTTCAAAACACACGTCGTTGGCGTCGAGGTTTATAAGCTCGCTGACGCGGCAGCCGGTGCCGAGATACGCCGTAAAAAGAGCGATGTCGCGCTGCTTGCGGTTTTTGTATTCAGTCAGGTCGCGTCCGGTGTAATACCTTTCGCCGTTGTATATCACGTCCAGAAGATTTACGGTTTCCTGTGTGGTAAGCGGACGTTTCATCTTTTGATGAACCTTTTTGAAATCCACCTTTTCCGTTACGTTTTGGGATATGAGGTCGTTTTTGTACAGGTACGAGAAAAGTCCGCGCACTCCGGACAGCTTGCGGTTTATGCCGTACGCGCTGTTGCGGCGTATACGCTTTACATGTCTGCCGTCAATTGTGACAGTGTCGCTCTCGTACTCTTTCAGGTACGCCGTGAAAGCGTTCAAATCCCGCAGAGTTACCTTGTCCATGTGCGCGGGGGTAAAGCTCTCTATGCTTTCCACTTCAGGGAAACGAAACCTTTGCAGGTATTGCAGAAAAATCTTGATGTCAATGCTGTAACCAATCTGCGTGTTTATGCTCTCTCCGTTGTAGGCTATTTCTATGTAGTCAAACACAAAGTCCGGCAGCGCGCCGAGAAAATTCATCAGTTTTGTTCGTTTTGTCAAGCTAATCACTCCGTATCGATTATATATTCTGATTATACATTCTTTTTCCGGTTATTGCAAGAGTTATATTTTTAAAATGCTTATTCATACTTAAATACTGAAATTTCTGTTATGCTCCGCAGAGAATATTGTGCGGGTCTGTATTGCCCGCGCTGATATTTTACTCACGGAAAAATTAAAAAAAATAATATTTAGCTTTTAAATATTGAAAAGGCTGTCGTAAAATGCTATAATAAGTCATAATAAATACACAAACTGGCTTGGGGGTTTTTGAATGATTTGGGGATATTCTGTTTATGAAATATTATGGCTGTTTTTGATTTACGGCTGTCTTGGATGGTGCGTTGAGGTGGCGTATGCCGCGCTTGAAAAGGGATGCTTTGTAAACCGAGGTTTTCTGAACGGACCGATATGTCCTATTTACGGAATTGGCGCGGTTATTGTGATTATCGCGCTCACGCCGCTCATGGATAATATTATCCTGCTGTTTATCGGCTCTGCGGTTATAACCTCGCTGCTGGAGCTTTTAACAGGTTTCGCGCTGGACAAGCTTTTTCATACGCGCTGGTGGGATTATTCCGACATTCCTTTTAATCTGGGCGGATACATATGTCTTAAATTTTCAATTATGTGGGGCTTTGTCTGTATAGCTTTGATGAAAGGTATACAGCCTGTAATCTATGGATTTGTAAAGCTTATACCCGATTTTGCGGGAGCGCCGGCGCTCTTCTTTCTGCTTGCCCTGCTAATCGCCGATATTGTTGTAACCGTTATCACAATCAATAAATTGATTAATCGTATGCGTTTTATGGAGGATATATCGCGGAAAATTAGTGAGCTGTCGGATGAAATGGGCGAGCATATATACGAGGGCGTCGCGGCGGCGGTAAAAAAGAGCGATGACTTTAAGAAAAGGCACGGTGATGAAATATACGCAATTAAAGAAAAAGGCGACGAGATACGCGCCAGACATAATGAAAAGCTCGACGAGCTGCGCGATAAATATTCCGGACTGCTTGCCGCAAAGCCGATGCAGCGGCGAATTATAAAGGCGTTTCCGAATATGAAGCCGCGCAGACACAGCGAGCAGTTTGCAAGGCTTAAAGAGAAGCACGCATCCGGACCGAACAAATAGGACATGATTTTACCGTGTCGATTTCCTCTTGATTTTTGAGTATTGGTATGATATAGTTTTAATATGGAAAATTATGCGTAAAATATACTGAGAGGTTACTGCGATGAGAAAACAGACAAGAAGCGAGGCGCGTGACGCGGCGTTCACGCAGGTATTTCAGATGGGCCTGCATGAGGATGACATGGATATTATTATGGAGGAGCTTTTAAAGGCGCGTCCGGAGTGCGAGGCCAATCTCGGCTATATACAGGGAATAATCGACGGAGTACGCGCCCGTGAGGAGGAGCTTGAGGACGTTATTTCCTCTCACCTGCGCGAGGATTGGAAGCTGAGCAGGCTTTCGCGCGCCGCTGTCGCGATAATGAAAATAGCCGTATATGAAATGAAATACGCGGACGACGTGCCTCCGAAGGTCGCGATAAATGAGGCCGTGGAGCTTGCCAAACGCTACGGCGGCGACGATGACCCTAAGTTTATAAACGGACTGCTCGGCAGCGTGATGAAGGAATTGCCATGAGCGTACTGGGCTTTGATACAAGCAATTACACCGCGTCGGCGGCGTGGACAGACGGAGAGCGGGACATAAGCGTAAGACAGCTTTTGTCGGTAAAGCCCGGTGAAAGGGGAATACGTCAGAGCGAAGGGCTGTTTCAGCACGTAAAGCTATTGCCCGATTTATTTGAACGTTTAGCGGCAAGGGCGAGAATGGACAATGTGACCGCCGTCGGCGTAAGTACAAGACCGAGAAACGCCGAGGGGTCGTACATGCCGGTATTTCTCGCGGGAGAGGGGTACGCGCGCGCGATAAGCGCCGCGCTCAACGTGCCGTTGTACAGATTTTCGCATCAGGACGGACATATCATGGCAGGGATATATTCCTGTAAGGCGTATGAGCTTATGGAAAAGGAATTTATTTCGGTACACATTTCCGGCGGCACGACGGAGATACTGAAAAGCGGGTACAGGAGCGGAAATTTCAGTAACAGGATAATCGGCGGTACGCGCGATATAAGCGCCGGACAGCTTATTGACCGTACCGGGGTAAAGCTGGGGCTTTTATTTCCCGCCGGCAGGGAATTG
Source organism: uncultured Lachnospiraceae bacterium (assembly GCA_964634635.1). Lineage (GTDB taxonomy): Bacteria > Bacillota > Clostridia > UBA1381 > UBA1381 > Hominilimicola. Next base: position 994 of record CAZWMB010000016.1, on the reverse strand, counting down.
GAAAAACTGGCGTATACGGCTGACAGAGCCTTCAGCCTGCCGGCGTCGGCTGACGGCGCGTATATGAATTTTTCGGGAGCGGAAACGCGAGTCATGCGCGCGTCAAGCGATACAAGCGCGGCGGAAATAGCTCTCGGAGTTTTGGAATGTGTGCGCGATACGCTTATAAAGACGATAAGGAGCGCTATGAAAAGCGAGCGTACGGACCGCGTGCTGATTGTAGGCGGCGTCGCGTCGAACAGACTGATACGCGAGGGTCTTAAAAACGGTCTTGACGGATACGCGTACTTTGCCCGACCGGAGTATTCAACCGACAACGCCGTCGGTATAGCGCAGCTTGCGTATTTCGCGAGTAAGGAGGATTAAAGTGGAGGCTAGGGTTGCAACCGTTTCACAAATAAACGGGTATGTTAAAAAAATTTTGGACCACAATATAATATTGAACAATGTCTGGGTCAAGGGCGAGATTTCAAATTTCAAGCGCCATTCCTCGGGACATATGTATATAACCCTTAAGGACGAGGGCGGAGTATTAAAGGCGGTTATGTTCCGTTCAAACGCGCGGACTCTTACCTTTGAGCCGTCGGACGGAATGAAAGCGCTGGCGCGCGGACGCGTGAGCGTGTACGAGGCGGGCGGCGCGTATCAGCTCTATATCGAGGAGATGATACCGGACGGTGTGGGAGAACTGTATATAGCCTACGAACAGCTAAAAAAGAGATTGGAGGAGGAGGGCTTGTTCGATCCGTCGCGCAAGAAACCAATACCGCAGTTTCCGGAGCGTGTCGGAGTGGTGACCGCGTCCACGGGCGCGGCAGTACGCGATATTATAAATGTTATTACTCGCCGCTGTCCCATGACGGAAATAGTGCTTTATCCGGCTCAAGTACAGGGCGAAGGCGCGGCGGAGAGCGTTGTCAGGGCTATTGAGTATTTTAACGCGTCGGACGGAGCGGATACGCTGATTGTCGGGCGCGGAGGCGGAAGTATAGAG
>CAZWMB010000015.1:0-27921 GCA_964634635.1 uncultured Lachnospiraceae bacterium | reverse complement strand
CTGCGGCGATGTGGGTCAGGGCAAGGAAACGGACGGTCTTGAGGAAAGAGCAAAAAAGTCCGGCGCGTCAAAGCTGTATGTCGCCGATTTGCGTGACGATTATGTAAAGGATTACATATTTCCAACGCTTAAAGCAGGCGCGGTTTACGAAGGTAAATACCTTTTGGGTACATCACACGCAAGACCTATTATCGCCAAAAAGCTTGTAGAAATCGCTCATAAAGAGGGCGCGGCGGCTATCTGTCACGGCGCTACGGGCAAGGGAAACGATCAGGTACGCTTTGAGCTTACAATTAAGGCGCTTGACCCATCTATCAAAATTATAGCTCCATGGAGAATTTGGGACATAAAATCGCGTGAGGACGCTGTTGACTATGCCGAGGCGCACAACATTGAAATTCCCGTTACAAAGAAGGATTTATACTCGCGCGACAGAAATATCTGGCATATAAGTCACGAGGGTATGGATCTGGAGGACCCCGCGAACGAGCCTCAGCTCGACAGCCTGTTAAAGCTTGGCGTATCCCCCGAAAAGGCTCCGGACGAGCCTAAGTACATTACAGTCGGTTTTGAAAAGGGAGAGCCTGTTTCCTTGGACGGAAAAAAATTGGCGCCTCGTCCGCTTGTTGAAGAGCTTAACAGACTCGGCGGCAAGTATGGCGTCGGTATCGCGGACATTGTTGAGGACAGACTGGTCGGCATGAAGTCAAGAGGCGTGTATGAAACTCCGGGCGGGACAATTCTCTACGCCGCAATACAGGAGCTTGAATATTTGTGCCTTGACCGCGACACTCAGGCATTCAAGCGTCAATCGGCGATTAAGTTCGCGGAGCTGGTATATGACGGTAAGTGGTTCACTCCGCTGCGCGAGTCAATGTCGGCTATGTTCGACGTTATGGACGAAACCGTCACCGGCGAGGTACGGCTAAAGCTTTACAAGGGCAGCGTAACGCCCGCCGGCGCGAAGTCGCCGTATTCTCTGTATAATGAGGATATCGCGTCGTTCGGAGACAGCCGCGAGCTGTACAGCCACAAGGACAGCGCCGGATTTATCAATCTATTCGGTCTGCCCCTGAAGGTTCGGGCAATGATGAAAAAGAAAAACGGTCTGGACTGATAATATAAAAAGCGCAAAAAGATTTAAAGCCGTTTGAGGTTTTAAATCTTTTTGTATATATTATCATCTTATGAAGTTTATCCTTTATACGTTTATTTTTGGTCAATCAGCTTGAGAAAATCCCTTGTTCTGCTGTTTTTGGGATTATCTATTACCTCCTCCGGAGTACCCTCCTCAGCCACAACTCCCTTATCCATAAAAATAATTCTGTCGGACACATTCCTTGCGAAACCTATTTCATGAGTTACAATAACCATAGTTATATTCTTGTCGGCAAGGGAGCGTATAACACGCAGTATTTCACCCGTAAGCTCAGGGTCAAGCGCGGAGGTAGGCTCGTCAAAAAACAGTATTTTGGGATTTAGCGCAAGCGCGCGGGCTATCGAGACACGCTGCTGCTGTCCTCCGGACAATTCGCAGGGGTAACTGTTAAGCTTGTCTGTCAGTCCGACCTTTTTTATCACATCATACGCTTTTTCCGCTATCCCGCTTAATATTTCTTTTTTATTTTTCTTATAGTCCGGACGCTCCTTAGCAAGTATTTTCGGAGCAAGTATTATATTTTCAAATACGCTGTACTGCGGAAACAGGTTGAACTGCTGAAAAACCATACCGAAATTCAGCTGTGCTTTTCGTATTTCTCCGGCGCCTTTTTTAGTCCTGTCCTCGGCGTCAAAAATAACCTGTCCGTCAACAAGAACTTGACCCTTATCCGCGCGTTCAAGAAAATTTATACATCTTAACAGTGTTGTTTTTCCGCTGCCCGACGAACCCAAAATTGAAATAACTTCACCCCGCTTCATAGAAAATCCCACATTTTTCAGTACATCGGTACTGCCAAAGCTTTTCCCAATATTTCTTACTTCAAGTATAGGCATATTTCTCACCCCTTATAATAATCAAGCTTCTTTTCCGCGAATGTAAGCGCAGCCGAAAGAACAGCGGTAAAAGCGAGGAAATACAGCCCCGACGCGAACAGCGGCCAAATCACGCCCGACGACGCAAAACGGTACGCGTTCTGCAATATTTCCGTCACTCCGATAACACGCGCCAGCGCGGTATCCTTAACAAGAGTTATAACCTCATTACCCATTGGCGGTACAGTCCGCTTTATAACCTGAAACAGCACGATTTTAAAAAACACCTGAGCTTTTGTAAGTCCGAGAACCTGTCCCGCCTCATACTGTCCCTTAGGAATACTTTCTATTCCTCCGCGGAAAATTTCCGAAAAATAAGCGGCATAGTTAATAACCATAGCGACAAGCGCCGCCGTCATACGATTTGACATGGGATGATTGAATAACAGTCCCGGTGCGTAAAGCGCTATAAAAAGCTGGAGCATGAGCGGAGTACCGCGAATAATCCATACGAAGGTTTTCATTATCCATTTTATCGGCTTTATTTTCGTCATCGCACCAAAGGTTATTATAAGACCGAGCGGCAGCGAAAAAATAAGCGTCAATATAAACAGCATACAGTTGGTTCCGAAGCCCAAAAACAACTGTTGTATCGCGTTCATAACCGCACCTCCTCAATTTCCATAATCGCGTCATATATCATTCCGGGAGTTATTTCATAAGGAATGACCTCCATGTCAGGGTCATTTACGGCATTTTTCAGAACCGGTTCCAAATTTTCAAAGCTTGTATCAATACCGCGCTCCTTTAATGTCGTTTCAACGCCCATACTCTTTATCAGCCCGCCTACCTTTCTCGCCTCTTCCATGCGATTATCAAGCGCAAGCTGAACCATTGTTGTGTAGCCTACAATATCGCCGTGTAAAAATTTTTCCTCAAAGCCGTCAAGTACCGTAAAACCATAAAACAGCGCGTGCGCGAGCGCTCCGTTAAACGTTTCATTTATAAGCATACTTACCATTCCGGCGCTTATAAGTATTATTCTCGCTACGGTTTCAAGCTCCTCTGTAATACTGTCCGCCCTGCAGTCAGACAAGGCTTTCACAGCGTTTTTCATAAGCGGTTCATTGCACATACGGCTTATCGAAAGCGCAGACTCGTCATTATATGTGGTTTTGCGTCCGCGGGCTGAAAACGTCACCTCGTAGTACTTTGCAAGCGTATCGCCGATACCGGCTCTTAAATACGCATCCGGAGCCTCGGCAATTATTGAGGTATCGATGAAGCAATGTCTTGCCGGACGTTTAAAGCGCCAGAATCCCTCATATACATGGTTTTCCGTATAAACCACCGCCAGCGCGGACGACGCGGCGCAGGTTGACGCGATTGTCGGCACGGTAACAATCGGTACCTCCAGGCAGTCGGCAAGGCATTTTGCCGTGTCTATCGCTTTTCCTCCTCCCACGCCCATTACAAAATCAACATCAATGTCCTCAAATTTATCCTTTAACTCACCGATACGTTTACGGCAGCACTCCCTGCCATACACAACAATATCGACTACTGTAAAGCCCGTCATGCCTCTTCTTAGCTTGTTAATCGATTTGCCGAGTGCGGTTTCACCGCCTATAATAAGAACCCTGCGTCCAAAATCCGAACAGACTGCGTCAATATTATCGTACGCGTCTATTCCGATTGTATATCCGGTAAAATAAGATTCCTGCATTTTTACGCCCCCTTTTTAACCGAATAGAGGTTTCCGTTGTTAACGAAAACCTCTATGTTTTATCTGTTATTCAAAATATATTAAGAATTAGCCTCGTCAGCAGCTCTTACACCGTCCTCAAGACCGTATTTCGCGGCAATTTCATAAAGCTTGCCATTGTCCTTTAACTCATCCATCGCCTCATTCACCATGTCGCAAATATCAGAGCCGTCCCTGAAGGCTATACCAAAATATTGGTCGCCGAACTTATTATCGGTATTTATTACAAGGTCCGTAAAGCTTGAGTCCTCGCTGTCAATCATTCCGTGCGCGATTACAGAGTCAACAAGCGCGATGTCGGCAATATCGTTCTGTACGTCCATAAGCGCCGACGCCATTGTATTTATGCTTGTATATTCCGAATTAGCAAAATAATCCTTCGCCATAACCTCAACGGTGGGATCGACGGTATCGTCAATTATACCTAAAATTTTTTCCTCGCCCGTAGAGCCTGCCTCGGCTACCAGCTTTTTACCCGATACGTCGGCCATAATCTCATCGGCTCTATCTGCCTTCATTACCATTGCCTGCGTATTGTACATGTATGGATTGGAAACCGCCCACATTTCTTTTCTGTCCTCGGTTATGCACATGCCGTTCCACAGACAGTCAATATTTCCAGACGAAAGCTCCGTTTCCTTAGCCTCCCAGCTTATCTCTACAAACTCAACGTCAACTCCGAGCGTTTCACATACAGCCTGCGCGAATTCAGTGTCGAAACCGGTCCATTCACCGTTCGCTCCAAGATAGTTCATAGGCGGATAGTTCGTTACGCCGATTGTCAGAACCCCCTTGTCTTTTACATACTCCCAGTCGCTGTTAGCTTTGTTTGCTCCGCATGCCGCCAATGAAACTGTAAGAACAGCCGCCAAGGCAATACTTAATATTTTTTTCATACCGCTCTTCCTCCGTTTTTATGAGTACAATCAAATTTTACCATATTATTTTATCACTTTAACTTAATAAAGTCAATACCTTTTCCTAAATTTACACGTATATAAAAAAAATTCAATTTTCATTTTTAATATCTATTGAAAAAGGGTTTATATTGTGCTATAATACAATATATAGTATATATAATATTTTTAAAGTGAGGAAATACATAATGAAAACATTTAATACTGCCGATATTCCCAAAGCAGAACGGATAGACAAGCTTTTGGACGATTTGTTCGCGAAAATGCCCGAAATAGAAACTGACCGCGCGGTACTTTTGACTGAAAGCTACAAGGCGACCGAGGGGCTTCCCGTTGTCAAGCGCCGTGCGCTGGCGTTTGAACATATACTGGAGAATATTCCTATTACAATACGCGACAACGAGCTTATTGTCGGCAGCGCCACAAAGGCGCCCAGGAGCTGTCAGGTTTTTCCCGAGTACTCGTACGAGTGGCTTGAGGCGGAGCTGGACACCGTAGAATACCGCGAGGCGGACCCGTTTCACATTTCCGAGGAAAACAAACAGATATTAAAAAACGTGTATCCGTACTGGAAGGGCAAAACCACAAGCGAGCTTGCCTCGGCATATATGGCTCCCGAGGCGGCTATGGCTATTGAACACAATATGTTTACCCCGGGCAACTATTACTATAACGGCGTAGGTCATTACACGGTTGACTACGGCAAGGTAATAAGAATAGGATACAAGGGCTACATGGCTGAAATTGATGAGGCTCTCGCCAACTGCAGCGTGTACGACGGCGACTACGCCAGACGTCATGAATTTTTGGAGTCGACTCTTATCTCATGCCGCGCAGCTATAAATTATGCGCGCAGATACGCAAATCTCGCTTATGAAACAGCGCAAAAATGCTCCGACCCCGTAAGAAAGCGGGAGCTTTCACAGATTTCAAAGAACTGCGCCAACGTTCCCGAAAACGGCGCGTCAACCTTCTATGAGGCGTGTCAGTCGTTCTGGTTTGTACAGATGCTTTTGCAGATTGAATCAAGCGGCCACTCGATTTCACCGGGACGTTTCGATCAGTATATGTATCCGTACTACAAGACGGATATTGAAAAAGGTATACTGACAAGGGAGTTCGCTCAGGAGCTTCTTGACTGTATCTGGATTAAGCTCAACGACCTGAACAAGGTTCGTGACGCAGCGTCCGCGGAAGGCTTTGCGGGATACAGTCTGTTCCAGAACCTCTGCGCGGGCGGTCAGACTGAGGAGGGTCTTGACGCGACAAACGATTTATCGTTTCTCTGTATTCAGGCGTCAATGCACACAAAGCTTCCGGCGCCGTCGTTTTCTGTAAGAATTTGGAACGGTACGCCGAATGAATTTCTGATTAAATGTGCTGAACTGACACGTACGGGTATCGGTCTACCGGCTTATTATAACGATGAAGTTATTATTCCCGCGCTTATGAGCCGCGGAGTATCCCTCGAGGACGCGCGCGGCTATAACATTATCGGCTGCGTTGAGCCGCAGGCTCCGCATAAAACCGACGGCTGGCACGACGCCGCGTTCTTCAACATGTGCCGTCCTCTGGAGCTTGTATTCTCAAACGGAGTGGACAAGGGAGTACAGATTGGTCCGCAGACAGGCGACGTTTTGCGGATGAAAACATTTGACGAGTTCTACAATGCGTACAAAACTCAGATGAAATACATGATACGTATGATGGTCAACGCCGATAACGCTATTGACGTAGCTCACGCAGAACGTTGCCCGCTGCCGTTCGCGTCAATGATGGTTGATGACTGTATCGCAAAAGGCAAGACGATGCAGGAGGGCGGCGCGCACTACAATTTCACCGGTCCGCAGGGCTTCGGCATCGCGAACATGACGGACGGCCTGTACGCCGTCAAGACGCTTGTTTTTGAAAAGAAACTCGTTTCTATGGCTGACTTCAAGGACGCGCTTATACATAATTACGGACGCGGACTTCCCGCCAAGGCCGCTAAAAACGCGACGGCGGAGGTTGTAAAGAACCTCGCGGCAATGGGTAAGCAGGTAACAAAGGCGCAGATTGAGGAAATTTGCAAAATGTTCCTTTCAGGGACCTCGTCAAAGGAAGATATCGCGCGCTATGACAAGCTGCTGGAAATGATTGACGAGTTGCCAAAGTACGGTAACGATATAGAGGAGATTGATTTGTTCGCACGCGACGTGGCGTACGTTTACACGAAGGAATTGCAGAACTATAAAAATCCGCGCGGCGGTATTTTCCATGCGGGGCTATATCCCGTTTCGGCAAACGTGCCCTTGGGAGAGCAAACCGGCGCTACGCCTGACGGCAGACTCGCAAATACGCCTATCGCGGACGGCGTCGGACCCAGGAGCGGTTCAGACAGATTAGGTCCGACTGCCGCAGCGAATTCAGTGGCAAGGCTTGACCACGGCATCGCGTCAAACGGAACGTTATATAATCAGAAATTCCATCCGTCGGCTCTTAGCGGTATGGAAGGGCTGCAAAATTTTGCGTCTTATATAAGGGCGTATTTTGACCAGAAGGGTATGCATATGCAGTTCAATGTCGTAAGCAGGGAAACACTTCTTGACGCGCAGAAGCATCCGGAAAATTATAAATCGCTTGTTGTCCGTGTGGCAGGCTACAGCGCGCTGTTTACAACTCTCTCTCGTTCACTTCAGGACGACATTATTAACAGAACGGAACAAACCTTCGGAGCTTAAAGGAGTTATCGACGTGGAAAGCTATTATCAGGCAAAGGGAAGAATTTTCGATATACAGAAGTATTCCATACACGATGGTCCCGGCATACGTACAATTGTATTTTTAAAAGGCTGTGCGCTCCGTTGCCGCTGGTGCTGTAATCCCGAGTCGCAGAGTTTCGATATACAGCCCATGATTTTTGAAGGCAGGGAAAAAATCATGGGGCGCGACGTTACGGTTGAGGAGCTGCTTCCAATTATTAGGCAGGATATATTTTATTATAACCGCAGCGGAGGCGGTGTAACGCTTTCCGGAGGCGAGTCGCTTTTACAGCCGCATTTCGCGCCTCAGCTTTTACATGCCTGTAAAGACGCGGGTATTAACACGGCTATTGAAACAACAGGCTTTGCAAAGTGGGAAACAATTGAAAAATATCTTCCCTACCTTGACTATGTTTTAATGGACATAAAGCATATGGATACTGCCAAACACAAGGAATTTACAACGCAGCCAAACGAGCTTATACTTGAAAACGCGAAAAAAATAGCGGAATCGGGTCAGGTTAATCTTACAATACGTGTTCCTGTTATACCCACATTCAATCACTCGCCTGAGGAAATACGAGCTATTTCGGAATTCGCGGCGTCATTGCCGGGAGTTGAGCGTCTGCATCTGCTCCCCTACCACCGTCTTGGACAGGATAAGTATGAGGGGCTTGGACGCGAATATACAATGAGTTATATTGAACTGATACCAAACGAATATATGCAGCGCCTTCTTGAAGTCGCGAAACATTCGGGACTTAAATGCCAAATCGGAGGCTAAGATGAAAGGCTGTATGAAAAATACGGGCTTTTTCAAGTTTAGCTATAATTAAATGGCAAGGGAACGGCATTTCTCATCGAACATAAAATATTACGCGGTATAAAAACGGAATATCCCGAAACTGAGATATTCCGTTTTTTGTATAAAGCGCTTTATCCGTATTTCTCCGCTATAACCACTCCGGCGATAATCACCGCGCCTCCGATATACTGCACGGGCGTCATAGCCTCTCCGAGAAAAGCCGCTCCAAGAATAATCGTTGTTATAGGCTCAAACGCCGATACAATTCCGGCGGTTGACGCGCCTTCATAGCGCACTCCGAGCTGAAATAACGGAATAGCTCCGATTGTTATTAAAAATGAAATCAGCGCCGCAGAACCCCATCCCACGGCGTCTATGGGCGCGAAGGCTATGCTTTTTGTAAGAGCGCCGAAAACAAATGTTCCCAAGCTCATTACTATCATCAGGTAAAATGTAAGCTTTACATAATCCATTCCGTCTATACCGGAATGGTCCATATAAATCACATAAAAACTATATAAAATTCCCGACAGCGCCGCGAGTATCACTCCCGCCTTGTCCGCCCTTGTATTCAGGTCAACAAACAAAAATATTCCGGCGGTGACAAGCATGACCGCTATGAGCTTCGCACGCGTGATTTTTTCTCTGTATATAAGCGCGGACGCGACAACAACGATAAGCGGATATATAAAATGCAGCGTTGTCGCGAGTCCGGTAGATATATAGTCGTACGCGGAGTAAAGCGCGACCATTGACAGCGTGCCGCCTACAATTCCAAGCGCCGTTATATCCGCAATTTCTTTTTTTGTCAGCTTGAAAGACTGTTTCCTCGCAAGCATCATCACAAAAAGCGCCGGCAGCATCAAAAGCGTACGCAGAAGTGTCAAGGTCATTACATTTACGCCGCCCTGATACGTGATTTTTGCCAGTATCGGCACAACTCCGTAAATAAACGCGGACAGTATAAGATATATTCTGCCTTTTCTCAAAGCCATCCCTCCATAAAGGGTTTAAAGCGTTTCAAGCTCCTTCGCCCATATTTGTACAGAGGCGTCCGACGGCATACGCCAGTCGCCTCTGGGAGAAAGAGCAACGCTGCCGACCTTCGGTCCGTCCGGAAGGCACGAACGCTTGAACTGCTGCGTGAAAAAGCGATTGTAAAATACCTTGAGCCAGCCGAGTATCTCTCCCCGACTGTACTCATCCCCAAACGCAAGCTCCGCTAACCTCAGTATTTTTGACGGCGTACTTCCGAAACGCATCATGTGATACAGGAAAAAGTCATGCAGCTCGTACGGTCCCACTATATGCTCGGTTTCCTGTGATATAACGCCATCCTTAGGCGGCAGCAGCTCCGGACTTACCGGCGTGTCAAGAATATCGCGCAGAGTCTTTTTCAGAACGTCGCTATTTGTTTTCCTCGCCTCATAATCCACAAGATAGCGTATCAGTGTTTTTGGCACGCCGCAATTCACGCCGTACATAGACATGTGGTCGCCGTTATATGTCGACCAGCCAAGCGCAAGCTCCGACATGTCTCCGGTTCCTATCACAATCCCTCCGCGCTGGTTCGCTATGTCCATGAGAATTTGCGTACGCTCGCGCGCCTGTGAGTTCTCATAGGTTACGTCAAGTGTTTGCGGGTCATGGTCTATATCGGAAAAGTGCTGTTTTACGGCATCGGCTATATTTACCTCCTTCAGAGTTACTCCAAGCGAGTCCGCAAGACTTACGGCGTTGGACAGCGTCCTGTCGGTTGTTCCGAAACACGGCATTGTCACCGCGATTATTCCTTTACGGTCAAGTCCTATACTGTCAAACGCGCGTACCGCCACAAGCAGCGCGAGTGTGGAGTCAAGCCCGCCGCTAACGCCTATGAGCGCCTTTTTCGTCCGCGTATGGTCAAGACGCTTTCTCAGACCCAGTGACTGTATGGAAAGTATTTCCTCACTGCGCTTTTCACGTTTAGCGCTGTCCGACGGCACAAACGGCAGCTTGTCAAAGGTTCTTGTAAGCTTTGTGTCCTCACTGTTCATTTCAAGCCGTACAATCGTATAGCCGTTTTCACAGATACAGTAGGTATTGCTCCTTTTTCTCTCACCTGTCAGTTTCTCCAAATCCAGCTCAGTGTATACGCAGCTGTTTGTAAATCTTTCACCGCGTGTCAAAATCAGTCCGTTTTCAGCTATAATATTGTCGCCCGCGTACACGAGATCCGACGTTGACTCGCCATAGCCCGCATCGGAGTATATATATCCGCAGTACAATCTCGCGGACTGGGATTTTACGAGCATCTCACGGTACTCGTCCTTGGCGATAAGCTCGTTGCTCGCGGATAGATTGGCTATTATCGTCGCGCCGGCAAGCGCGTGATTTACAGAAGGAGGCTGCGCCGACCATATGTCCTCACAGACCTCAACCGCAAGAGCGAAGTCCCGACACGCCTGAGACTTGAACAGTATTTTTGAGCCGAACGGCACGTCCTCTCCGTTTACGTTTATATTTACAACCGCGTCGCGACCGGGCATAAAATAGCGCGCCTCATAAAACTCCGAATAGTTTGGAATGTTCATTTTAGGTACAAGACCCTTTACGTGTCCCCTGTTTATTACGGCGGCACAGTTATAAAGCTTTTGATTTACAACGTACGGAAGCCCGACAACGGCGGTAATATCAATATTTTTAGTTTGCTCCGTTATTTTTATAAGAGCGTTTTCCGCGCTTTTCAGCAGCTCCCTCTGTAAAAATAAATCGCCGCAGGTGTAGCCCGTAACGCACAGCTCGGGAAACACAAGGAGCTTTATTCCCTGCTGTCCGGCGTCCCTTATTGCCTTTATTATATTTGCCGTGTTAAAATCCGCGTCCGCGACGCGTATGTCCGTTGTCACCGCGCCGACGCGCACAAATCCATCCTTCATCTTGCAGTCCTTTCAAGTTTAGTATTTACATACCGGTTTATTTCAATTCCTTTTTCAGCGTTTCAATCTCATCAACCGAAACAGTGGTAAGCTCCGAGCGTCCGCATCTGTCAATACCGGCTAAATACTCCCTCGCCTTATCCTTCTTGTTCAGCTTAAGCGCAATCTGCGCGCCGTGGTAGTAAGCCTCAAGAAAGCTGTCTTGTCCGGAAATAAGCTTATCGGAAATCTTCTCCGCCTCAACGTATTCGCCCATATTGTAATAGCACAGCGAGAGATTGTCCATTATATCACGGTTATCGCCGTTGTATTCGTACGCCTCCTTGCAGAATGAGAGCGTTTCATTTAAATCATCGCCGCGCAAGAGCTTGAAAAGTCCGAGCATACCGTACAGATTTGAATTTCTGAAACCGCTGTTATATATATCCATTGCGTCGTCCATCGCCTCGTCCAGTCTGCCCTGCTTATAGTATACCATGCATCTCTGTATTTTGGCCGGATTTTTCTTTTCCGGAGCAAGACTTTTTACACGCACAATCGGGTCAAGAACCTTCTCGGCCTCGTCATAGCGTCCGGTCTTTGTGAGTATATACGCGTACGAGGTTTTCAGCTGTACCTTTGTGCGTCCGGTGTCATAAGCCTTCCTGTACCACTCGCACGCCTCCTCGTCATTTCCCGCCGCATACGCCTTGTTTCCTTTCATGGCGTAGTAAGACGGTATATAGCGGTACGCGCCGTACAGCGCAAGCGCCGCAAGTATACCCAAGCCAAGCAGGATATTGAATTTAAACGCGGCTATAATCACTATAACCGCTAAAACAACATATAAAAGTCCCATATTTCATTCCTCCAAAAAAAATTTCAAAAGGGAGGCGCGACGCCTCCCGATATTAATACTCCGCTGTGCCGACTGTCCGAGGAAAAGGCAGTACGTCACGTATGTTAGATACGCCGGTAATGTACATGACCGCTCTTTCAAAGCCCAGACCAAAGCCCGCGTGCTTGTTTGTACCGTACCTTCTGAGGTCGAGATAGAAGCTGTAATCCTTCTCGGAAAGGCCCGTTTCTTTCATTCTTTCCGTCAGCACGTTAAGTTTCTCCTCTCTCTGACTGCCTCCTATAATCTCGCCGACGCCGGGAACAAGCAAATCCATAGCGGCAACCGTTCTGCCGTCATCATTCAGCTTCATGTAGAACGCCTTTATCTCTTTCGGATAGTCCGTCACAAACAAAGGACGTTTAAATACCCGCTCGGTAAGGTAACGCTCATGCTCGGTCTGCAAATCGCATCCCCATTTTACGGGATAATCAAATTTAACCTTACCCTCCGATCTGTCCTTTTCAAGGATTTTTATCGCCTCGGTATAGGTAACGTGAGCGAACTCGCTGTTCACCACATGATTAAGACGCTCCAAAAGCTCCTTGTCAATAAACCGATTAAAGAACTCCATTTCCTCCGGCGCGTTTTCAAGGCAGTAATTTATTATATATTTGAGCATATCCTCCGCCAGCTCCATGTCGTCCTGAAGGTCGGCAAACGCAATCTCCGGCTCTATCATCCAGAATTCAGCCGCGTGACGGGCAGTGTTTGAATTCTCCGCGCGGAAAGTCGGCCCGAACGTATAGACATTACGGAACGCCATACAATATGTCTCCACATTGAGCTGTCCGCTTACCGTAAGACTTGTCCGCTTGCCGAAAAAATCCTTTGAGTAATCCGTTTCCCCATTGTCCGTTTTCGGTAGGTTATTCATATCCATAGTCGTGACCTGAAACATCTCACCCGCGCCCTCGCAGTCGCTAGATGTGATTATCGGCGTATGCACGTATACAAATCCACGCTCTTGAAGAAACCGGTGTATCGCATAGGCAATCATGGAACGTACGCGGAACACCGCCGCGAAGGTGTTGGTACGAGGTCTCAGATGCGCTATTGTACGCAGGTACTCAAAGCTGTGACGCTTTTTCTGAAGCGGATAGTCGGGCGTGGACGCGCCGTCTATAAATACATCGTCCGCCTTTAACTCGAAGGGCTGTTTCGCGTCGGGCGTAAGAACAAGTATACCCCGCGCGGTCACGGCGGAACCGATATTGAGCTTGGACAGCTCCGCAAAGTTATTCAGCTTGTCCGCCTCTATTACTATCTGTAAATTTTTGAAAAAGCTGCCGTCATTAAGTTCAATAAATCCAAAGCTTTTCGATATCCTTATGTTTCTTATCCAGCCGGATACCGTTATTTCCTTATCAGCGTATTGGGTCTGCTGTCTGTACAGGCTTTTTATAACTGTTTTCATATAGCTGTTCCTCTCAATAAATTATAACAGATAAATTCCGTTTTCACGGCATTCATCACGCATTTCCTCCGGCCATACCGACGCCTGAACCTCGCCTATATGCGCTTTTCCCAGCATGTACATGCACAGGCGCGACTGTCCTATGCCGCCGCCGATTGTGTATGGCAGCTCTTTGTTTACAAGCTTTTTATGGAAATCCAATTCCAGCCTGTCCTCGCAGCCGGAAATTTTAAGCTGTGACACAAGAGAATTCTCGTCAACCCTTATTCCCATACTTGAAAGCTCATACGCTATATCAAGCTCCGGATAGTAAACAATTATATCTCCGTTAAGCTCCCAGTCGTCATAATCGGGCGCTCTGCCGTCATGACGTTTGCCGGAGGCGAGCGTTTTACCTATCTGCATCAGGAATACCGCCCTTTTATCGCGCAAAAGTCTGTTTTCACGTTCCTTAGGGTCAAGGTCCGGATACATGTCCTCCAATTCCTGCGTGGTTATAAAAGCAATATCCTCCGGAAAGTTATTCTTAATAACCGAATACTCCTGACATACGCGGCTTTGGGTTGATTTCATTGCTGAATATATGCGCTTTACATAGTTCTTCAGAGTTTCCGGTGTTCTTTCGGACTTGTCTATGACAGCCTCCCAGTCCCATTGGTCGACATACATTGAATGGAGGTTGTCAACCTCCTCGTCGCGGCGTATGGCATTCATATCGGTATACAGTCCCTCGCCCCTGTTAAAGCCGTATCTGCCAAGCGTCATTCTCTTCCACTTTGCAAGCGAATGAACAATTTCAAGCTTGGCGCCGCCGATACACGGCGCGTCAAAGCTTACCGGGCGCTCAACGCCGTTAAGATTATCATTCAAACCGGTTTCCGGGCGTACAAAAAGCGGCGCGGATATTCTCTGTAAGTTCAGCGCGGCTATTATCTCATGCTGAAACGTATCCTTGATGAATTTAATAGCCCTCTCCGTTTCTCTGCCGCCAAGCTGAGATTTATAGTTCTCGGGAATTATAAGTGACATTTTTTATTCTCCTTTGTTTTTTATTTCAATACTGTCGAGCGTCCGCTTGAAATCAGCGCGCACAGCAGCGATATATTCTCCGCGGAGCGCGTCTCGCTCTGTTATTTCCGCGTCGGTAAGACCTTCCGTTTCAGCCTTCCTCGCAAGCGCGTTTATTCTCTGAATTTTTGCCTTTTCCAAAAAATTACCTCCTAAGGAAAATATCACACTCTTTATTGTAACCTATTTCAAAAAAAAATTCAAGAAAAACATTCTATATTCCTTAAATTTTTACGTATATTTTTTTATGCCGTCGGACAAGGCGCAAAATCAAGACGCGCTACATAGTATATATTACAAACTCATGGAAAGGAGGAACTGAAAATGAGTGAATGCTGTGAGAGAAATAACGGTTGTAACTTTGACCTTGATATGATTCTTTGGGTTCTTATCATCATCGTTATTGTAACCTGTATGTGCAACTAATGTATTGACGGCGGCGGAGCCTTTACTTCGCTGCCTATTTGGCGGCCGCGCGCCGTCAAAGACAATCGGGGACACTAAAATTCAGTGTCCCCGGTTTTATGTATTATATCCGCTTTTATCTCTCATCCAGATACAAATCATCCCTGCTGCCGCCAAAAAATTCGTAAGCGTATGTAAGCTGCTTATCCTCCGTACTCTCAAGCTCCAGAAACAGATTGTTTATTCGAAGCTGCGTCGCAACGTCCAGAACCGCGTTCGGCAGAAGTGAATTGGCCTGCTGAAAATTTCTTACCGATTCCTTCAGCTCCTCCGTAAACACGCCGCTGTCCGTTTCACCGTCATAAAAGCGCAGCATATACAGTCTTTCCTTCGCGGCCGTCACGTTGCTGTGAGTATCTCCGAAGGAGGTACGGGTCGCAAAATCAAACTTGGTATAGTCTGTATCGTCAATTTTCTCTATGACGTTTTCTACCTCCTTGTCCGGAGTCAGTCCCACATGATTTATCTCTCTGCCGTTACGGGTTATGTACTGTCCAACCGTCAGCTTGAATACCATTCCGTTTGACAGCGGGTACTGATTTTGTATCACCGCCTTACCGTAGGTTTGAGTTCCGATAAGAACGCCCGCGCCGGAGTCCTGTATCGCGCTCGCGAGTATTTCCGCCGATGACGCGGTATATTCGTTTACTAATACGGCGAAGTCAAACTCCTTATGAGCCAGATTTGAATTATATGTGGCGTCATACTGCGACTCCCTGAATTTTACGTCTATGATTTTGCCCTTAGGCACTATCATTTCCGCAATATCAACCGCGGCGCTTACAAGTCCGCCGCCGTTATTGCGCAAATCAATAATTATTTTTTTTACGTCGTGATCCCTCATAAAATTAAGATTTGTCTCAAACTCGGAAACACTCTTCGCGTTAAAAGACGTAAGCTGTATGTAACCTATATTTCCGTTGAGTATGCCTCCGGTAACGGTATTTTCACTGACGGCAACGCGCGTGGCGGTAATATTTATCTCCACGCCGTCACGCAGGACAGTCACCTCAACAGTCGTACCCTCTTTTCCCACTATAAGCTCTCTTGTGTCGCTCAATTTCCAACCGGTCACGTCGGTACCGTTTACCTTACATATTTTGTCGCCGATGCGAAAGCCCGCCTCTTCGGCTTTGCCGTTTTCTTCGCTGAAACCGATTATTTCCACATAATTACCGTCGTCCGACTGGCGCATTACTATACCGATACCGTAAAACGTCTGATTGAATTGGTTTATATATTCATTGTACTCCTCGGCTGTGAAAAATTCACTGTAATCGTCCATGCTTTCAAGCGTCGCCTTAAGCAAATCAATAAGCAGAGGGTTATTGTTCTCAAGCAGCGCCGAAAGTCCCTTCTGCATTATATCCTCTTTGCTGAACGAATCGTCTATGTATCGCTCCGAAACATATTGGGCTATTTTTTCAAAAGCCTCATATTCTCCGCTTACCTCAATCTGTTCCTCTAAATCCCCGCTTATATCCTCGGCAAACGAAACAGCCGGGATGGCAATCATCAAAGCGGCAAGCGCCGCCGCAGTAATTTTTTTGAACCTCATTGCATTACCTCTTATTTATTGTTATTTTCATATCGTTGCAGTATTCATCGCCCTGCGCGGTCAGTATATATAAAAGCTCAACTGTGCCGCCCTCCGCGTCAAGACGGGACAGCAGACGCTCCGTACGCACGGACATTTCCACCGAGCCGTACGGCAAAGTGTACAAAAATCTGTGTTCCTTCCCCGCTCTGAAGGTCATTACCGAGCTTATATCGCCGTTTCTCTTTATAACAGCCTCGTTTCCGTCAAGCTTTATCATTGACGAAACAGCTCCGCCCTCATTTTCGGTTTTATATATCACATACTGTTTACCGTTCCTTTCATAATAGCTTCCGTATGCGGTTTCCTCAATCACGCTGACCTTGCCGTCAGACGTCTGCCGGTTTACTACTGTAATTATATATGGCTTATCAGTATTTTTCAATGTCAATCTTATCCACCTGTCCGTTAATCTCTCTTTCCAGAAATATTGAGCCAAGCTCCTCAAAATCCGCTATGTCGTCGCTTACATAATAATGGTATTTTTCGCTGTCGGTATTTGCGCCATGCAGCATATCGTAATTTGTAAGCTTTTTCTTCAGGTACTTCGCCGCCTCGGCTCCTGAGCTTATAAGAGTAACTCCAATCCCCATATACTCGCCTATAACCTTTTCAAGCAACGGGTAGTGCGTGCAGCCGAGTATCAGAGTGTCAACGCCCTTGTCCCTTATTTCCCGAAGATATTCCTCCGCGATAAGCCTTGTAACCGGCGAGTCAAAATATCCGTTCTCTACAAGAGGCACGAACATTGGACAGGCCTTCGTGAACACGCTTATGCCGCCGTCATATTCCTTTATCTGTTTTTCATACTCGCGGCTTTTTATCGTCGCCGAGGTACCGATTACTCCTATTTTTTTATTTTTCGTCGCGCGAACCGCCGCGTATACCGCCGCGTCTATAACGCCGATAATGGGTATGTCAAATTCATTCTTTATCGCCGGCAGCGCCGCCGAGCTTGCGGTTCCGCAGGCTATTACTATAATCTTTACATCCGACGCCTTTAAAAAACGTATGTCGCCGCGCGTGTACTTCAATATCGTATCTCTGGAACGCGTTCCGTACGGCACACGTCCGGTGTCGCCGAAATATATTATATTTTCATCCGGCAGCTCGCTTATAATCTGTTTTACAGCTGTCAGTCCTCCAAGTCCCGAATCGAAAACGCCGATACTCCTGTTATCCATTATCTTACCCTCTTTTCCGCAAGCGCTATAAGAGTATCCAAAAGGTCGCTGTATCCAATTCCTACCGCGTCCCACAGCTTAGGATACATGCTGATGTCAGTAAAGCCCGGCATTGTATTTATCTCATTCAGCGCCACGCTTCCGTCGGAATATTTTACAAAGAAGTCAACCCTCGCGAGTCCCGCGCCGTCGAGCGCTTTGAAAGCTGTCAGCGCGTAGGAACGGATTTGCTCTACCGTTTCCTCCGGCAGCTGAGCCGGTATTTGCAGCTTGGTGGAACCGTCGTTATACTTCGCGTCAAAATCGTAAAACTCCGCCGTCGGCATTATTTCACCGACCGCGGCGGCTTTTGGGTCTTCGTTTCCGAGTACCGCGCACTCCACCTCATGACCGTCTATATACTCCTCTATAAGTATTTTTCTGTCATAGAGCGCGGCGTTCTTTATTGCCGCCTCCAGCTCCGCTCTGTTGTGAGCTTTGCCGACGCCGACAGAAGAACCTGTCCTCGCCGGCTTTACAAAACAGGGATAGCCAAGCTTATTCTCCACCTCATTCATCTTATCCTCATATATGTCGGCTCTGTTTAGCGCTACCCAGTCTGCCTGCGGTATTCCCGCAGACGCAAACACAATTTTTGACGAGGTTTTGTCCATACCGTTTGCGGACGCCATAACTCCCATTCCAACATAAGGTATTCCCGAAAGCTCGAACAGCCCCTGTATCGTGCCGTCCTCTCCAAATTCGCCGTGCAGCGCCGGAAATATTACATCGGGATGTATTTTTGTTATTTGACTGCCGTCAAACAGTATAACGGCGCGCTCCCGCGCGTCGGGCGACAGAATTGCCTTTTTCTTATTTTCCGTGTCGCTTTCCCATTCTCCGCCCTCGATGTTTGAGTAATCACCGGTGTACAAATACCATTCCCCGTCCCTTGTGATACCTATAACCGAAATATTATATTTACTCTTGTCTAGATTATTTAATACGGACGTCACTGATTTCCTTGAAATTTCATGCTCCGGTGATTGTCCGCCGAATATCACGCATAAATTTTTCAATATGTAATCACTCCCAACAATATATACTTTCTTATATAATACCTCTTTCCGCGTCAATTTTCAAGTACCGCGGCGTAAATTTATGAAATGTTTACTATTTTCTCAACGTATCGAGGACATTTTTAAAATAATCCGGTATTTCACTGTCAAATTCCATAAGCTCTCCTGTTGACGGATGCACAAATCCTATTGTCTTAGCGTGCAAAAGCTGTCCCCGCAGATTGAATTTTTCCTTTCTTATTCCGTATACCGGGTCGCCGACAATACTGTGGCCGATGGACGCCATATGCACGCGTATTTGGTGCGTTCTTCCGGTTTCAAGCGTACATTCCGCAAGCGTATACTGTCCGAAACGCTCAAGCGCTTTAAAATGCGTCACCGCCTCGCGTCCACCCTCGACTACCGCCATTTTTTTCCTGTCCTTTGGATTGCGCGCCAAAGGCTTGTTTATCGTACCCTCGTCCTCCGCTATATTGTAATTTACAAGAGCGACGTACCTGCGCAGAGCTTTTCTGTCCCTGAGCTGCCCCGCGAGCGACGCGTGCGCCTCATTGTTTTTCGCCGCAACAAGAAGTCCGGAAGTATCCTTGTCGATACGGTGAACTATACCCGGACGCACAACGCCGTTTATCGCGGAAAGCTCCTTGCCGCAGTGGTACAAAAGTCCGTTTACAAGCGTGCCGTGCTCATGTCCCGGCGCCGGGTGAACGCACAGTCCCTGCGGTTTATTTACGACTATCAGGTCATTGTCCTCATATACTATGTCAAGCGGTATATCCTCCGGACTCATCGGCGGCGCGTCCGGCTTAGGTATCTTTATCTCCACGCTCTCTCCGCCCGTCATCTTATATTTTTTTTCTGTCACGTTTCCGCAGCAGCTAACAAATCCGTAGCCGCACAGCTTTGCCGCATAGCTGCGCGAAAGCTCGGAGTTATCCGCGATGAATTTGTCTATACGCTTGCCCTCGTCCCCCACGGACGCGTTAATTGTTATTGTAAGCATTTTTATCCTCTTTATCAAACCATATAAAATATATTACAAGCAGCGCGGCGCCTACTGTTATGGCGACGTCCGCAAGATTAAACACCGGAAAGCTTATGAACTCCGCGTTTATATAGTCCACAACAAAACCGCGGAATATTCTGTCTATACCGTTGCCGAGCGCACCGGCGAACATCATTGTAAGCGAGGTACGCATAAGCGGATGCTTTGGTCTTTTTATTATCCAGTATATTATTACTCCCGCGCAGAATAGCGCTGAAATAAAGCTAAGCAGCGACAGTCTGCCGCTTAAAATTGAAAACGCCGCGCCCTCATTCTGTACGTAAGTAATACTGAACAGTCCCGCTGCCGAGCGCGCTGTTTCGCCTACGCTTACAGCGGATACAACGAGGTATTTTATAAGCTGATCCGCCGCTGTGATAACAAGCGCGATAATAAGCCAAAGCATCACTTTTCCCTCCGATTTGAAATATACGCGAGCGCCGGCAAAATCTCGTCCCTGTCCACGTCGGTTGTTTGCACTACCTCTCCGATTTGCACCGGAAGTATAAACTTTAGTCTGCCGTCTGTTTTTTTCTTGTCCTTGTCCATAAAGGAAAATATATCCTCAAACGGCGGCAGGTCGGGCTGTGTTTTAAATCCGTACAGGTCAAGCGCATTTTTTATACGCTTAAATGTGAGTCCGTCTATCATGCCGCGTTTTTGCGCTATATATGACGCGCCTATTATACCGATACCGACACATTCCCCGTGAGTCATTTTAAAATTATACGCCGATTCAACCGCGTGACCTATCGTATGTCCAAAATTAAGTATTGCGCGAAGTCCTGTTTCCTTCTCATCCCGCTCCACCACGCCTGCTTTTATCGCGCAGTTCCTTTTGTCCATTTTAATCAGCGTTTCGCAGTCAAGCAACTTGATTTTATCCGCGTTCGACTCAACATAATCAAAAAATGAGCCGTCGCGGATAATTCCATGCTTTATTACCTCGCCCATACCGGATATAAACTGCTCCCTCGGCAAGGTTTTAAGCGTAGTCACATTTATATACACAAGACGCGGCTGATGAAACGCTCCAAGAATATTCTTGCTGTCCATAAAGTCAATACCGGTCTTTCCTCCCACGGAGCTGTCCGATTGCGACAAGAGCGTCGTCGGTACCTGGACAAAGTCGATACCCCGCATAAATATTGCCGCCGCAAAGCCCGCCATGTCGCCCGCAACCCCGCCGCCAAGCGCGACAATCATGCTTTTTCTGTCCATTTCATGAGCTATACACGCGCGGCATATTCCAAGGATTGAATCCATATTTTTGCTCTCCTCGCCTGACGGAAACGCATAAATCACGCTGTCGTATCCGTTTTCACGAAGGAGGGCGTTTACCTCGTCCGCATACATTTTCTCAACGTTCGTATCGGTAACGATAAGCAGCTTTTCGGGCGCGTTAATATCGCTCAGCGCCCGCGGCAGCGCCGCAAAGCTGTCCGTAAACAATATGTCGTACGATTTTTCTCCTAAATCCACATATAGCTTTTCCATTCGCTTATCTCCAATTTTATTTTATATTTTTTCACTGTTACAGCGACAGTGACGGCGACGCGTTAAGGCTCATGTCGGCAAAATCCTTCGCGAGGTATCCGTAATATCCAGCGCAGGCAATCATTACCGCGTTATCCGTACACAAAACCGGCTCGGGGCAGAGTACCCGTATTCCCTTTTCCGAGGCAAGGCGCGTCATCTTTTCTCTAAGCGCGCTGTTTGACGCGACGCCGCCGGCAAGCGTTATAATTCCGCTCTTCTTTTTAAGCGCCGCCTCTATTGTATGAGTACAGAGCACGTCCGTAACCGCATCCTGAAAGCTCGCGGCAATATCCGCCTTATTATACTCTCCGCCGTTCTGTTCAATTTTGTGCAGGTAATTTATAACGGCGGTTTTCACTCCGCTGAACGAAAAATCAAGCGAGCCGTTATCCATTCTTACACGCGGAAACGTCACCGCCGACGGATTACCCTCCTTAGCAAGCCTTTCTATAAGCGGTCCTCCGGGATAGCCCAATCCCAGTACGCGCGCTATCTTGTCAAAGGCCTCGCCTGCGGCGTCGTCACGGGTCCTGCCCATAATTTCAAAATCGGTATAGCCGCTTACATACACAATATGACTGTGTCCGCCCGACGCCACGAGGGAGATAAACGGCGGCTCCAAATCCTTGTGCGCAACAAGGTTAGCCATTATATGTCCCTTTATATGGTGTACCGGCACTAAAGGCTTGTCCAGAGCGAAGGACATTGCCTTTGCCGCCGAAACGCCCACAAGCAGCGCGCCGACAAGTCCCGGTCCGTACGTCACCGCTATCGCGTCTATATCGTCAAACCCCGCGCCGGCTTTTTCAAGCGCCTCGTCTATAACCGCGTCAATTGTTTCAATATGCCGTCTTGACGCTACCTCCGGTACTACTCCGCCGAATTTTCTGTGCAGCTCAATCTGAGTATTTATAATGTTTGACAAAACCTCTCTGCCATCCTTTACAACAGCCGCCGCCGTTTCATCGCATGAGCTTTCTATTCCGAGTATTAACACATTACCACTCTCCATCCACCGTAAAGGTTTTTGTCATAATCCAGGCGTCCTCACCGTTATCGCTGTAATAACGTTTCCTTTCACCTATTATCTTAAATCCGAATTTTTTATATAGCGCCTGCGCGGCGGTATTGCTTTTTCTTACCTCAAGCGTCAGCAACTCAAGCTTCATTTCACACGCAAGCGTTATCATTTCTCTTATCAGCGCGCTGCCGACGCCGGCTCTGCGGTATTCGGGAAGTACCGCCACATTTGTTATCCCGCCTTCTCCCGATACATTCCAAAAGCCCGCGTAGCCCACGCACCTGCCGCTTGTTTTGGCAGTGAGGTACACCGCCAGTTTATTGTTCATCTCATCACGAAAAGACTTTTCCGACCACGGAACAGCAAAACACTCCTTCTCAAGCTCCGCCACCTCCGCTATGTCCCGGGCGGTCATTCGTTTAATGCTTAGCCTTTCCATATTATTTATCCCTGTTCTGTATATCCGATATTTTTTCCGCCACATCCACCAGCGCGTCGTAAATCTGCCCCGCAGTCTGATAATACTCTTCCAGGTCGCCTCCGTACGGGTCGTTTATGTCGCCTTCCAGTCCCGCGTACTCCGTAAGCGTGTATACCTTATCTCCTGCCAGCGGCTTTAAAATTTGCTTTTGTCCCTCCGTCATTGTAAGTATAAGGTCGCACTGATTTATAAGATCCTCCGTTACAGGCTGCGAGCGGTGTTCCGTAAGGTCAATTCCGTACTCCGAGAGTACGGTTACGGCGTTCTCGCTGGCGCTTTCTCCGTCGGCGGCAAATATTCCCGCAGACTCGATAAGCACGTCAAGATCGTTTTCAACAGCAATTTTATTCATTATAGCCGCCGACATAGGGCTTCTGCAGGTGTTCCCCGTGCATACAAACAGTATATTCATATATCCTCCAAAGCTCCTCTAAAACCTTATTTTTTGGCTTTACGCCTACGTTTTTCGTATTTTACATTATTTGTTGATTTTATGCTTTCTTATGATTTTTCGCTTAATTTTACGGTCATTTTCTGTAAATTCTCTTGTAAAATAACCCGATTTTCACGAATTTACAGGACGGCGTTTTGCGGCCGCTCCACTTCTTTTTCAACATTTTGGAAAGAACCCTGATACGATATAAAGAATATATCATAAACAGGGCTGATTGTCAATATCGCGGGGCAAAACAAAAACGGGGATACTGAGAATTTTATTACCCTCAACGTCCCCGCCGTATTCATACCGTATTATTTTGTCAGTCCTCGGCGATAATAATTCTTATTCTTCCGCCGCTCGACTGTGCCTTGTCATAATAAGCCGTCATTTTGTAGCCGCCTTCTATCGCGTCGTTCAGCGGGATTTTCATGTATGTGTTGACTCCGGTCTTATGATAGACTATGGCATTGTCGCTCAGCGTATAGGTCTGACTGCCGATTTTCGCCTCGGTTGCCGTCAGAGAGGAAATTTTCGAGCTGTAAGCCGTCAGCGCCTGCATGTAATCGACACCGCTCTGATCCATACGGAATTTATGCGGGCCTGTCGCGCTCGAACGGAAACTTGTACTGTACGTACTCTGCGTTCCGTCAATATCCACCTTATACGTACCGCTTGAGCTTTCCGCGCTAAGTATTATACCGTAGCTATAGCTATCCCCCGTTACGTCGTTCAGAATAAGCTTGTCAATCTCGCCCGATGAGTTCTTTGAGTAATATCTTACCTTTGACGCGCTGATATTCACGCCGTCAAGGCGCTGCGGATATATCCGCGCGTACATAGCCGTATCATCG
Source organism: uncultured Lachnospiraceae bacterium (assembly GCA_964634635.1). Taxonomy (GTDB): domain Bacteria; phylum Bacillota; class Clostridia; order UBA1381; family UBA1381; genus Hominilimicola. Next base: position 3,759 of record CAZWMB010000015.1, on the reverse strand, counting down.
CTATATGTGCCTACGGTATCGAGTATCTGCACGTCCTCAGCGAGCGTATAATCGCCCAGCGTACTCTTTGACGCATTTACCGTACCGCTTATCGAGCTGTCCGTACTCTGGCGCGTCAGCACCGCCTTGCCGTCCTTGAAGCTGACACGGCTTACCGCGCATTTCTGCGAGCTATAGTTTGCGCTTGTCGTATACTCGTTTTCATTTCCGTCAGGCGTGACTACCTTCGCGTAATAGCTTGAATAGGTTGTATTATCGGCGTTGGTAAAGTCCTTCTTTCCGGTTTCGATTACAAAGCCATACTGCACCTCAGTTGAAGACGAACCGCTGCCGCCGACAACTCCCGCGATTTCACCGGTTCTGCCGAGGAGAACCGTTATGGTGTCGCCGTACTTAAAGCCGCCGCTTGAGGACAAATCATTAAACGCGTCAACGCCCTCAATAGTATACTCCTTGCCTGAAATTGTGACCGTAGTCGGCGAGTCCTTTGTAGGCGACGCCTTCTCGTACACGCCCGTAACCTTATCGGTATACGCAAATACTATGTCCAGAGGTTCGCTGTAATATACCACGTCATTTGTAACTATGGCGCCCGCCGTACTTTTTACTCCGCCGCGCATAATCGTGCTTGACGAACCCGCTCCGACGCTTGCCATCCAGCCGCTGTCGCTGACTATAACAGGGCCTATCATATTGCTTTCCTCAAAGGTGACATAATCAACGGAACCGCCGCTTGTACGCTTTACATACAGAGTGTCGCCCATTTCAAGACCGCTCTTTACAGCCGAATAGGTCGTGGCTGTCTGATTTTTATAAACCTTTGCGCTTTCCGGTATTTCTATGGTTTCAAAGCCGCCCTTGTTGTAGCCTACAACAGAGTCTGAAAGCACAGAATACACCACATATGTTTCGTAGTCGTTTGACTTGTAGTCAATATCGGGTACAAACGCAACCACATCCCTTGAATTTTTTATAAACAGCTTGCCTGTCATTCCGACGCTGTTATCGTTGAAGTAGCCGCCTTTCGTATATGTACCCGCCGAGGTAAACACCTTATCCGAACCAAGCGAGCTGTCCTGCGCGCTTGTCGAGATAACGTCGGCATTCTCGGTCATTACACAGTCATGCACGGAAAGCAGCGTTCCGCTGAAGGACGCCGAGCCGTCCTGCGAGGACGACGCTCCGGACGCCTGCAGCGTGTTGTACACAAGATACATAACCTGACGTCTTGTCATTTCAGCGCCTATTGCGCCGTCGACTCCGTCAAGCATATCCAGTCCCTGCGCCTTGCCTATCTGTCCGTACGGATACGCCTCGCCGAAGGAGCTGTCGTCATATCCGAGCACGCGGAGCATGATTGTAACCGCCTCCTCGTATGTTACCGTATTATCAGGACGGTATGTAGCGTCAAGATAACCCGCCACAAGACCGGCGGACACAGCCGCCTTTACATACGGAGCAAACCATTCCGTATAAGGAACGTCCTTAAAGGGCGAGGTTTTAAGTCCAACCGCCACAGAATTTTTTGCCGCTGACGCGGAAACCGCTATTTTGGCGAACTCCGCGCGCGATACATAACTGTCAAGACGCATGTCGCCGTTTTCGTCGCCGTTCATAATCCCCAGCGCGGCTACAAGCGACTCTACTCCTTCCTCCTCGCTCACCGCGGCGTTTACCGCCGGTACAGACGCTAAGGATAAAGTCAGCGCAATTGTTATAACAAGAGAAATTATTTTCTTCATTGCTTCTATTCCTTTCATCAATCATATCTCAGGGCGTCAATCGGATTGAGCGCCGCCGCCTTTTTAGCGGGCATATAGCCGAAGAATACGCCTATAGCCGCGGATACCGTAAACGCCACCACGACAGAGCTTGTTGTGGGCCATACGGTCATTCCGAGAATACGGCCGGCGACTATCGCAAGCGCGGAGCCTATAATTATACCGATTACGCCGCCTATACAGCTAAGCATTCCGGCCTCCATGACGAACTGCACCAGTATGTTCTTTTGTTTGGCCCCAAGCGATTTTCTTATACCGATTTCACGCGTACGCTCCGTAACCGAAACAAGCATGATGTTCATAATGCCTATACCCGCCACAACAAGGGATATTCCGGCTATGGCGATAAGCATGAGCTCCATTTTGTCGAGTACCTCGGTCATGCTGTCCGTCATAGACTTCATTGATGTGACGTCGTAATAGTCGTCGTCGCCTATATCCTCGTCGCACAGCGCCTCGAGAAGGTCGACCGCCTCCTCGACTGTTTCCTGATTTGTCGCGTAGACAACATAGCCGGTCACCTTGTTTGTACGCGTTGTGTGCAGAGCGAGAGTATACGGCACATAAACCGCGTTATCCGTAGAGCTTTCCGTAGAGTCATCCTGCTCCTCAATTATACCGACTACCTCGTACGGCGTACCGGTAATCTGCAGCGTCTGTCCCAGAGCGTCGCCCCCGAAACACTCCTGCGCTATGTATGTGCCTATGACGCACACCTTTTGGCGTCTTTCAATATCTATATATGTAAGCTCGCGTCCATACGCGATGTCAAGACCGCGCATACCGAGATAATACTCGTTTACACCGGTTGCCTGCGAGTTTATTGTGTCGCTGCCGTTTTTTATAATCGCCGGCATTGAAACCGACGGCGACTGCGCCGCTATAATATCGGGATTATCCTCCGCGAGCTGCTGCATATCCTCCACCGGCAATTCCTTTGTCGCGCCTCTGTCAGTGATTGAAACGGATATAGACTCAATTCCCATTTCCTCAAAAGCGCTTGTAACCTCGTTGGTTAGTCCGGACATAAGGCTCACAAGACCGATTACCGCTGTAATACCTATTATAATACCGAGCATTGTAAGCACCGAGCGGAGCTTGTTGCTCAGTATGCTCGATATTGCCATTGAAAAGCATTTCCACATACTCATATCATGTAGCCCCCTTCGCTCTCGCGTCTTCCGGAGCCTCCTCGCCCGCGCCATGCTGGTTCATAACGGTTACATCGCCCTCGGCGGGTCCGTCGTAAACAATACGTCCGTCCGTTATGCGTATGATGCGCGTGGCTTTAGCCGCGATTGAATTGTCATGAGTGATGAGGATAATTGTATTTCCCTCGGCGTTAAGCTTTTGCAGAAACAGCATAACATCACGTCCGGTACGCGAGTCAAGAGCGCCGGTAGGCTCGTCGGCAAGTATAACCGACGGGTCGCCGGCAAGCGCGCGCGCTATTGACACTCTCTGCTGCTGTCCTCCCGAAAGCTGTGACGGAAGGTTATCCGCCTTGGACCTAAGCCCTACTCTGTCAAGCGAGGCGAGAGCGCGCTTTTTTCGCTCCGCGTCCTTCACTCCCGCGTACAATAGAGGCAGCTCCACATTCTCACGCACAGTCAGCTTTGGCAGCAGATTGTACTGCTGGAATATGAAACCGAGCATTTTATTGCGTACCTCGGCAAGCTCATCCTGCGTGTAATTGTTAATCTCCCTGCCGTTAAGACGGTACACGCCCTTCGTCGCGACATCAAGGCAGCCGATAATATTCATACAGGTCGATTTACCCGAACCGGACTGTCCGACTATGGCCACGAACTCACCCTTGTTTATTGTAAGCGATATACCGGCAAGAGCGTTAATGATATTATCGCCCATTTTATAAATTTTGTATACATTTTTCATTTCTACCAACGGAGTCATCGTAAATCAGCTCCCGCTCCTCCGCCGCCGGGCATACCGCCGCCGCCCATGTTGCCGCCGCCCA
>CAZWMB010000014.1:11607-28064 GCA_964634635.1 uncultured Lachnospiraceae bacterium | reverse complement strand
CTGCGGCCCCTACGTCCCGAACGTAGTGCTCTACCAAACTGAGCCACATCCCGATTTTGATTAAACCATACAACTATATCAGTATAGCACAAAAAAAATATAAAGTCAACCTAAAAAAAAGAAAAGTTCACGAGAAAACTTTAAATATATAAATACACAAAAAAAGTAAAACAGGGGCGCAAGAAGTATCTAACAGTTACAATTATGAATAAAAACAGTTGACAATGCGGCTTTTCACTGATAAAATAATACGGTACACTGATATAACCGTACATAACAGAGCAGGTCAAAAAACGACCGCGAAAAACAGCACCATCGCTTTCATAAAGCAATATGCTTTTAGAAAATTCGATTTTCCACAAGACAATAGAATGTAAGATGGTTTACGGCGCGGCATAGCTGCGTCAGCAATACTATAACTTGATTTGAAGGGGGAATTTTTTTGAGAATGACCGGCGCTGAAATGGTGGTAAAAACACTGGAGAGGAACGGTGTAAAAGTCGTGTTCGGGTATCCCGGCGCGGCAAATTGTCCCATAATAGACAAGCTGTCTTTTTCGTCAATAAAGCATATTCTGACCCGTAACGAGCAGGGAGCGGCTCATATGGCGTCAGGTTACGCGAGAGTCGCAAAGCAGGCGGGCGTGTGTACCGCTACATCGGGTCCGGGAGCGACAAACCTTATAACGGGTATCGCGACGGCTTATATGGACTCAATTCCAATGGTCGCGCTTACCGGACAGGTTGGAACAAAATTTATCGGTAAGGACGCCTTCCAGGAGGTTGATATCACAGGCGCCACACTTCCTTTCACAAAGCACAGCTATCTCGTGAAAGACGGTCTTGAAATAGGACGTATCGTAAACGAGGCGTTCCACATTGCCAATACCGGAAGACCGGGACCTGTCCTTATAGACTTTCCGATGGACATTCTGAAAGCGGAATTTGACTACCCGGAGGAGGAGCCGGAGGTAAATATACGAGGCTATAAGCTTACCGGCAGAGCGAACGAATCGCAGATAAAGAAGGTCGCGGACGCTATAAAATCTTCACGCAAGCCTGTAATACTCGCGGGAGGCGGTATTACAATCTCCGACGCGACAAACGAATTCAGAAAATTTGTAAAGGAAACGGATATTCCCGTTGTGTCAACAATGATGGGCATTGGCAATTTGCCTACGAACAATCCGAGATACTACGGTATGATAGGCTCGCACGGGGTCAAGCGCGCGAATATGATATTCAACCGCTCCGACCTTGTAATCGCCATGGGTACGCGTCTGGGTGACCGTACCGTTGCGAATGTAAAGGGACTTGAGGGTACGAATAAGCTGATACATATAGACATTGACCCCGCGGAAATCGGTAAGAATATTCAGCCGTACATACCCGTTGTCGGAGATATAAAGGATGTTCTGGAGCAGCTTACCCCGCAGATAGCGGGCTATAAGGCGCCTAAGGAATGGATAGAGGAAACGGAGGAGCTTAAAAGCCGTTTCACGCATACTCCGGTATGCGAGGACACGGGCTTTGTAAATCCGAGATATTTCCTGAAAACGCTTGCGGAAAAAACAAGCTCCGACGTGTATCTGACGACCGAGGTGGGACAAAACCAGATTTGGTGCGCGAATAACTTCACGTATAATTCGCCGCGCTCTCTGCTGACGTCCGGCGGGTTCGGCACAATGGGTTACGGACTTCCGGCGGCGATAGGCGCGTCCGTCGCGGCAAACGGCTCAAAGCCGGTAATCGCGGTGATGGGCGACGGCAGCTTCCAGATGGACCTTCCGGAAATGGGTACAATGGTTCAGTGGGATGTTAGGGTGAAGATGATACTGTTCCAAAACCGCCGCTTGGGTATGGTTCACGAGCATCAGTATCTTTTGTACAAGTCCAATTATCAGGCGGTTACAATTGAGAATAAGCCGGATTTTGAAACGCTTGCTCTCGCCTACGGAATAAAGAGCAGCACGGTTACGGAGAACAGCGGCGTAAGCGAGGCTATAGACAGACTTCTTTCCGACGACCAATCGTATCTGCTCGTTGTAAATGTAAGCCCGTTCGAGCCGACAGGCGACGCTTTGAACGAGGCTATTCTTCCGAAAAAGGAGGCCGAGTAAAATGGAAAGATACACATTGTCAGTTCTCGTGGAGAATAATCCGGGCGTACTTTCAAGAGTAGTCGGACTGTTTTCAAGACGCGGCTTTAATATTCATTCGCTGTCTGTGGGCACAACGCAGGATCCGCATATATCGCGTATTACCATTGAAGTGAACGGCGACGCGCAGATAGTCGAGCAGGTGTCAAAGCAGCTTTCAAAGATTATGGAGGTTATCAAGATAAAAACTCTCCGTGACAGTGATATTGTAAAAAGAGGTCTTGTGCTTGTCAAGGTAAAGGTTTCACCAAAGACAAGGAGCGAGGTTATTGAAATCACAAATGTGTTCCGCGCTAAAATCGTGGACATATCGCCGAATACGCTTACAATTGAGCTTACCGGACAAAACAGTAAGCTGGGCGCGTTTATCGACCTTGTCGAGCAGTACGGTATAGAGGAAATTGCGAGTACGGGTATGACGGCGCTGGAGCGCGGAGCAAATATACTAAAATTTGATAAATAATTATATTTATAATTTAAATTAAAGGAAAGAGGTAATTCAAAATGGCAAAGACGTTGGAAAACGCAAAGGTATTTTATGAGAGCGACTGTAATCTCGGTTTGCTTCAGGGCAAAACGGTTGCTATTATCGGTTTCGGCTCGCAGGGACACGCACACGCGATGAACCTGAAGGACAGCGGAGTTAATGTAATCGTAGGACTCAGACCCGGCTCAAAGAACGCGAGACGTGCGGAGAGCTACGGTATTCCTGTATATGAAACCGCAGAGGCGGCAAAAAAAGCCGACATTATCATGATTTTAACGCCGGACGAGAAACAGGCTGACATATATAAGGAGAGCATTGAGCCTAATCTTGAAGAGGGAAATATGCTTATGTTCGCTCATGGTTTCAATATTCACTTTAAGCAGATAGTTCCTCCCGCCGGAGTTGACGTAACAATGATTGCTCCGAAGGGTCCCGGCCACACAGTGCGTTTTGAGTACGAGGAAGGCAAGGGCGTTCCTTGTTTGGTTGCCGTATATCAGGACGCGACAGGTAAGGCTCTTGATATGGCTCTGGCCTATGGCGCGGGCATCGGAGGCGCAAGAGCGGCTATTCTTGAAACAACCTTCCAATGCGAAACTGAAACTGACCTGTTCGGTGAACAGGCTGTACTGTGCGGCGGCGTGACGGCGCTTATGCAGGCAGGCTTTGAAACTCTCGTTGAGGCGGGCTATGACCCGAGAAATGCTTACTTTGAGTGTATCCACGAGATGAAGCTTATCGTTGACCTTATCTACCAGGGCGGTTTTTCAAGAATGAGATACTCAATCTCCGACACTGCCGAGTTCGGCGACTACGAAACGGGTAAAAGACTTGTAACAGACGAAACAAAGAAGGAAATGAAGAAAATCCTCGGAGAAATTCAGGATGGTACGTTTGCGTCGAAGTGGATTGCCGAGAACAAGAACGGACGCGCTCATTTTAATGCCGCAAGACAACTCAATGCCGAGCATCAGCTTGAAAAGGTCGGCGCCGACATAAGAAAGTTCTATTCATGGAATAAGGAATATGACGATTGATTTTTAAAATAAATATATAAAAGCTGCTTCGCAGCCCAATGTCACTTAGTTAAGACGGCAACAGAGAGATTCAAGTTTAAAAAATAAGCTTGAGTCTCTTTTTTGAAATATTTTAAACTTATTTCAAAAAAAGTCTTGACAAATGAACGAATTTATCTGCAGCGAGATCGCCCCTTGCAATTAGAAGTATATTTCACACCAATTACAAGGAGACACAATTATAATGAGTTGCTTGATTACTTTAGGCTTGATCCTGATATTCCTTTCCTAAGCGCAGATGTCTTTAACTAAATGACATTGTTCTGTGAACCGCTTTTTTTAATAAACCGCGTGTGTTCATAATATCATTATTTTTTCGGTAATATGCGTCGGGTTTTGTACAATATCCCATTTTTTCGGCAAAAATATTGTAATAGCGCGTGGAAGGGTATATAATAAAAAAGGTCTTAGTGAAAGGAAGATTGTCATGATAAACCGTGAAAATATAAGAAATATAGCGATAATAGCGCATGTTGACCACGGCAAAACGACCCTTGTGGACGCCATGCTGGCGCAGAGCGGCACATTCCGCGAGAACGAACAGGTGGACGAGCGCGTTATGGATTCCAACGACCTCGAACGCGAGCGCGGTATTACAATTCTTGCGAAGAATACCTCTCTCAACTATAACGGGATAAAAATAAATATTATTGACACACCCGGACATGCCGATTTTGGCGGCGAGGTTGAGCGCGGACTTGAGATGGCGGACGGAGTACTGTTGCTTGTAGACGCGTTTGAGGGATGCATGCCGCAGACGCGCTTTGTGCTGTCTAAGGCGCTCGCGCTTGACTTAAAACCGATTATTGTGGTAAATAAGGCAGACCGCCCCAACGCTCGTCCGTACGAGGTCGTTGACGAGGTACTGGATTTGTTTATTGACCTCGGCGCAACCGAGGAACAGCTTGACACTCCTGTAATTTATGCGTCCGGACGCGATGGATGGGCGGCGGCGGAGTATAATCCCGAGCAGCCCAAGGACGATTTAAAGGATCTGTTTGAGCTTATCGTAAACTATATTCCGTGTCCGAACTGCGAGGATGACGCGCCGTTTCAGATGCTTGTGTCCAATATCGACTATGACGAGTACACCGGCAGAATAGCGGTCGGCAAAATTGAAAGAGGCAAAATTACAGCTAATATGCCTCTGTCGGTATGTCGGGCCGACGGAAAGGTCACTCATTCAAAGGCGACAAAGCTGTATGTCTTTGACGGACTTAAAAAGACCGCCGTTGACGAAGTCGGCGCGGGCGACGTCGCGGCGATTTCAGGTATATCGGATATAAATATAGGAGAAACGGTATGCGATACAAATAATCCTGAGCCGTTGCCTTTTGTCAAGATTGACGACCCTGTGCTGTCCATGACCTTCAGCGTCAACGACAGTCCGTTCGCCGGTCAGGACGGTAAGCTTGTAACCTCGCGTCACCTTAGGGACAGGCTGTTCCGTGAGCCGGACTCAAATATAAGCCTGCGCGTGGAGGAAACCGACACGACGGAAAGCTTTATCGTATCGGGCAGGGGCGAGCTGCACCTGTCGGTGCTTATTGAAAATATGCGGCGCGAGGGCTATGAGTTTCAGGTATCCAATCCGGTTGTAATTTACAGGCAGATTGACGGTGTTAAATGCGAGCCGATTGAGCGTCTGACCGTGGACGTGCCGGACGAGTATACGGGCGTTGTTATGGACGGAGTAATACAGCGTAAGGGGGAGCTGACAAACATGTCGCCAACGGCGCAGAGCTATACGCGTCTGGAATTCTTAATTCCCTCGCGCGGACTGATTGGATACAGAAGCGAGCTGCTTACCGCCACAAAGGGTACCGGTATTATAAATAGTATTCTTGAGGGTTACGAGCCGTACAAGGGAGATTTTCAGGGCAGAAACCGCGGTACGCTTATCGCGTGGGAGGATGGCGAAACTGTTACCTACGGTCTTTATAACGCACAGGAGCGCGGGACGTTGTTCGTTGGCGCGGGAGTGAAGGTGTACGAGGGTATGATTGTCGGCTCATGCGCGAGACCGGAGGATATAGTTGTGAACGTCTGCAAGAAAAAACACGCCACAAATACCCGCGCGTCAGGCTCTGACGACGCGCTTAAGCTTGTGCCTCCGAAGGAAATGAGCCTTGAGCAGTGTCTTGACTTTATAGCGGACGACGAGCTTTTAGAGGTAACGCCGAATAATCTGCGTATGCGCAAGAAAATTCTGAATACAGGTCTGCGCGCAAAGGCGGCGAACAGAAAATAACGTGCAGGACTGAAATACAGGAAAGGAAATGAGAAAATGAACAAGAGATTTTTTACATCAGAATCTGTCACGGAGGGACATCCGGACAAAATATGCGACCGGATATCGGACGCCATACTTGATGAAATTCTGAAAAAGGACCCGAACGCGCGCGTTGCGTGTGAAACGACATGCACAACCGGTATTATCTCTATCATGGGAGAGATTACCACCTCCTGCTATGTTGATTTCCCGAAGGTGGCGCGCCGGACGGTGCTTGATATTGGCTACGACCGCGCAAAATATGGCTTTGACGGCAATACCTGCGCTGTTGTGACCGCTATTGACGAGCAGTCGCCGGATATAGCGCAGGGCGTGAATTCAGGCTATGAAAACCGTGAGGAGGGAGGCGCTGAGGACGGCAACTCTACGGGCGCGGGCGATCAGGGCATGATGTTCGGCTACGCTTGCGGCGAAACTCCGGAGCTTATGCCTATGCCGATTTCTCTTGCGCATAAAATGGCTAAAAAGCTTACGCAGGTACGTAAGGACGGTATTCTGGAATACCTGCGTCCCGACGGAAAGACGCAGGTGACGGTAGAGTATGACGGCGACAAGCCCGTGCGTGTGGACGCCGTCGTGGTGTCCAGTCAGCACTCGCCCGACGTGGACATACAGAAGCTGCGCGACGATATAAAGCGAGAGGTCATTCTGACAACAATCCCCGCGGGGCTGGCGGACGAAAACACAAAATTCTTTATAAATCCGACAGGACGCTTTGTAGTGGGCGGCCCGAACGGAGACAGCGGTCTGACTGGCAGAAAAATTATCGTAGACACTTACGGCGGGTATTCGCGTCACGGAGGCGGCGCGTTTTCCGGTAAGGACCCGACAAAGGTGGACAGGAGCGCGTCGTACGCGGCGCGGTGGGTCGCGAAAAATGTTGTCGCGGCGGGACTCTCGGAAAAATGCGAGGTACAGCTTGCCTACGCGATAGGCGTAGCGCATCCGGTATCTGTAATGGTCGATACCTTCGGTACGGCGAAGGTGGAGGAGGAAAAGATAGAGCGGGCGATTGAAAAGGTATTCGATTTGCGTCCGTACGCCATAATAAAAAGACTTGACCTGAGAAAGCCGATTTATAAAAAGCTGTCCGCTTACGGCCATATGGGACGGGAGGATCTCGGAGTCAGCTGGGAGCGTACGGATATGACGGAGGCGCTTAAAGAGGCGGTAAAAGAAAGGCGCTTTTAACCCGAAACAAAGGATAAAAGCACGCAAGATAAGTCTGACAGATATAAATGACTTTGCAAATGCGGTGCGGAGTCATTGGGGCATAGAGAACAGCCCGCACCGGGTATTAGATGTGGCTTTTCATAATCTTTTTCTTTACAAATTAAGACTTATATGTTATAATGTATTTGCGACATCAATTAAATAAAGTCATTATTCGTTCGTGTGTTTTTGTATTTTGATAAAAATACATGCTGCATTTTTGTACGCACGATGAGTAGTAACAAATGTTTAATTGGTGTCGCAGCCTAAAAGCATGTGTTTTTTATGCGCTGCTTTTAGGGGCGGCGCATTTTTTACGCGTCAAAACGCCGCATAATGTTTGCCACACTATTTTACTTTAGACCGCCTTCGGGCGGTCTTCCGTCTCCTTAGCAAATTCATGTGAAACGGCAAGCTTACTATTGACGACGCCGGTAAAAAGGTGTAAAATGATAATAGCATATGAAATATAAGGAGGAAGTATAAAAATGGCTGAATTACGTTGGAATCCGCTTATAAAGGACTGGGTTATTATCGCGTCGCACCGTCAGAACAGACCGCAGATGCCGAAGGATTGGTGTCCGTTCTGCCCCGGTTCGGGAAAGGTACCCGACCATTTCACGGTGTACGAGTATGACAACGATTTTCCGGCGTTACGGCAGGATCCGCCCGCGCCTGACGACGTTGAAACAAGGGTGTACAAAACAAAACCCGCCTACGGTAAGTGCGAGGTTATTCTGTATTCGCCCGAGCATACGGTGACGCTGCCGGAGCTTCCGACTGATCACATCAGGGAGCTGGTTGACCTGTGGACGGATAGGTTTGTTGAGATAAGCAAGGATGAGAATATAAAATATGTGTTCATATTTGAGAACCGAGGCGATGTTGTAGGCGTTACAATGCCGCACCCGCACGGTCAGATTTACGGTTACAGCGTAGTACCGAAAAAGCTGCAGCTTGAAATGGACTCCTGCAAGGAGCATTTTGACGAAACAAATCACTGTCTGATATGCGATATGATAGAGGACGAGGTCAGCGACGGACGCAGAGTGATTATAGAAAATGAGGATTTTGTAACCTTCCTGCCGTTTTTCAGCGAGTACCCCTACGGCATGTACATAGCGGCAAAGCGCCACGTTCAGAATTTATCGCAGCTTACCGAGAGTGAAAAGACAAATCTCGCGAAGATACTGAAGGAAACGACAGGCGCCTTTGACAGCCTGTTCGACTATAAATTCCCGTACATGATGTGCATGTACCAAAACCCTGTAAACGGCGAGGATGTATCGAATTACTATCATTTCCACATAGCTTTCTATCCGCCGATGAGGAGCGCGGATAAGGTTAAGTATAACGCGTCGTCGGAAACGGGCGCGTGGGCGCACTGTAATACGACGGCTCCGGAGGCTGTGGCTGAGGAGCTGCGCGCGGCGCATGAGAAGTTTTTAAAGAAAATGAACGGCTGATTGGGGGCGAAAAATATGGACGCAGTACAGAAATGGGCTAATGAGAGAAAAATCAGCGACCTTATAAAGGTACTCGAGGAAAGACAGTTCGGCGCGGTAATGGCAAAGGATAAGGACGACGCGCGGCGGATTGTTATGGATATGATACCCGAAGGCTCTACGATTGCCGTCGGCGGCAGCGTTACACTTAACGAAACGGGTATTCTTGATGAAATAAGAAGCGATAAGTATAAATTTATAGACCGGTATAATACAAAGAGCTTTGAGGAAATGCTTGACAAGTACCGCGAGGGATACCATGCGGACGTGCTTGTGTCAAGCACAAACGCGGTAACAATGAGAGGACAGCTTGTAAATATCGACTGTACAGGAAACCGTACAAGTCAGATAGTGTTCGGTCCCAAGAAGGTAATAATTGTCGCCGGCGTGAATAAAATTGTTGAAACCGTCGAGGACGGTATACGCCGCGCGAAGTCAATCGCGCCGCTTAACGCGCGCAGGATTACTCATAAGACGCCCTGTGCGGCCGACGATAATATAAAATGCAGCGAATGTCATTGCGACGCGAGAATATGTAACGTCACAAGCATCGTGGACGGATGTCATTATTTCCCTAAACGTATTACAATTGTGTTGGCGCCGGAAAATCTCGGATATTGATTTATGTTCCAAGGGGCGGCTATCGGCCGCCCTCAGACTGTCGACAAATCGGTTAGACCGCGCAACCCCATAGCTGTCAAAGCGTTACCGCTGTTTTTTGAATTCCGACGCAAGCTCCTTGTCCTCTATGCTTATGCGGTTTGATTCGCGTATCTTTCGCACAGCCATATTCTGCGTGACCGGATTGAGATTATTATCGGCGAGAAAAGCCATTGCTTTATCACGGCATTTTGCGGCTGCGGTGGCGATAAGCCAGGCCTGCATCATCTGTACATAATAGAAATCCGAGTTTATGGAATTGACGTAGGACAGGACGCCGTCAATATACCCGTCGGTCAGATAGAATTCCAGAAGACAGCCCAAACCGTACCGTACAACCCAGGGATTATCATTATATATAAAATATTCAATGTCGTTCCAGAACTGGGGCAGGTATTTTTTTAAGCCCTTAAAGGAAACAATGTCGCAGGTTTCCCAGCTTGTAATTTCATTCACGTATGATTTTATATATTCCAGCATTTGCAGATAACCGCATTTAATAAGAGTCATAACAAGCCCGCGCACTATAATTTCCTCTCGGTACGCGCCGCGGACGCACAGTAAAAATCCGGTGTAATTGCCCTTTGATATTTCCTTCGCCGTTTTTCTCAACAGCGGTACGCGCACACCGAGCGACGGGTCGCCGGCGGGAACAAGGGAGTCGCTGAAATTTTTGTACTTTTCGTCCGCGAGCGATTTTAAATACTCCACAAAATCATTGTAATCCGACTGTGTCCAGTAATCCTTTATAAGCTCCATTTTTTCCTCCAAACAAACGGACGGAGTAAATCCGTACGTTAAAATATAAGCTACTCTTTGTTTTCTGTGTAGCTGACAGCGCTGTCAAACAGCTCGCAGACCTCCTTTGACGGAGCTTTCGTTACAAGCGATACTATAACCGCCGAGATAAGTCCGGCTATAAAACCCGGTAAAAGCTCGTAGATACCCGTACCGGACAGGAAAGCGAGCCAGCATATGTCAACAACCGCGCCTACGATAATACCTGCCGCCGCGCCCTTAAAGGTAAAGCGTTTCCAAAACAGGCTGAGCATTATAGCGGGTCCGAACGCCGCGCCGAACACGCCCCACGCGTTTGAAACAAGGTTCATAATAGAACCGGTATCCGGATTTGTGGCGATTATAAGCGCCGCGATAGCGATTATAAGAACAACGATACGTCCAATCCACAGCATCTCGCGGTCATTTGACTTGCCCTTGCGCAGTATCGGCTTGTATATATCGCTGGCGAAAGCCGACGCCGCGGACAAAAGCTGACTATCCGCCGTGCTCATTGACGCCGCCAGCACTGCCGAGAGCAGAATACCCGATATAACTCCGGGGAATATTTTACGAACCATTTCTATAAATACGAGCGAATTATCGTTGACTTCGGCGTCAAAGCCGAGGAACAGTCTGCCGATTACTCCGACAGCCGCCGCGAATATAACGATAAGTATTGTCCATGTGATACCGATTTTAGCGGATTTTTTCAGCGCTCTTTGAGATTTTATCGACATAAATCTGATTATGATGTGAGGCATACCGAAGTAACCCAAGCCCCACGCAAGCCCCGACACAATATCCTTCCAGCTGCCGAACGCGTTCCAGTATTCCGGAGAAACGGACGACATATCCGAGGCGCTGAGCATACCGGCGGCGAAAATCGGTGAAATCAGCAGTGCGCCGAGTATCAACATTCCCTGAAAGAAGTCCGTCCAGCAGACAGCCGAAAAGCCGCCGAGAAACGTGTAGCCCACTATGATAATTGCCGCTATGTACATCGCGATTTTAGCGTCAATGCCTATGACGGTGTTAAACAGCGTGCCGCAAGCCTTCACGCTTGACGCGGCGTAGATTGTGTACGCAAACAGAAATACTACGGCGCATACGATCTGAAGAACCTTTGATTTTGAAAGGAAACGGTTTGTAAGGTACTGGGGTATGGTTATCGAGTCGTTTGCGGCGATTGAGAAACGGCGCAGTCTGGGCGCTTCAAAAATCCAGCTTACGGTGTATCCGACGGCAAGTCCGACTGAAATCCATACCTGTCCCAGTCCGAGGGCGTAAATAGAGGTGGGAAGTCCCATAAGTACCCACGCGCTCATGTCGGACGCGCCCGCCGAAAGCGCGGCAACCCACGGACCCATTTTACGTCCGCCGAGAAAATAGTCCTTTTCACCCGCGTTTTTTCCTTTAAAGAAAAAGAATATGCCGATTGACAGCATAAATATCAGGTAAACAATAAATACAATCACCTCTGAAATTTTCATATCTTACTCCTCCATTAAAAAATATCATATAAATTATATCAAAAACTTCTATTTTTTGCAATACCTGCCATAAAAATATCCGCGGCTGACGCATGAAATTATATCAAGTCATTTTCAAAAGGACGCGAACAAAACAAGAGATAAGCCGGAATACGCGGAGTATAAGCGGCGGCCCGGGCTATGGATTATCCGCAAAATTACATACAAAAAAGAACCGACCCGTAGATCGGTTCTTATTTTTATTTTAATCCGTTTTGACCGTACTTTGTCGGAAATTACTCAGCAACAATCTGGTAAACTTCCTGAACTTCGTCGTCGTCGAAGGTTCTGAGTACCGCGAATACGATACCGTCCGAAACAGCGTCGTCACTGAGTGAGAGATAATCGCCGCTTCTGTTCTGGTCGAACACGCCGTCCTTCAGGTCATAACGCGCCGATGATGACATCGAGGTTGTTATGATACCGTCGTCAAGCACAATTCTTCCGAAGTACTTCGTCGAATTGTCGTAGTTGTAAGTATAAACATTGGTGTTGCTGTTTGTAGCAAGGCTTGTAGCGTCGCTGAGGTTTACATAGTAGCCAATCTCACTGTCATACTTAATCTCCGTAGCGAACGCCGTTGAGTTACCGTACTTAACAAGCACGCCGAACGTTACTCTTACGTCGTCTTCTTCACCGTCTGTAAGATCCGGTATATCCTCGCTCAGAATTGCCTGAATGTCGCCGTCGTCAGCAAGCTCGAATACGCCGTCTCTAAAGCCTTCATAGTCGTCGTTGCCGACAACTCCGGACTTAGCGAATACCTCGTGAACCTCCGTTACATAACCCGCGTTCATAGCGTAGAGGATAAGGTCGCCCTCCGTAAGGTCTGTCGGGTCGAAGTCATAATCCTCATCGATAGCAACCGTTGTCTGCTCGCCGTCGATAACTACCGTCATTGTATCTACATCATTGTCGTCATCGTCAACATCCGTACCCGCCTCAAGGAATACAGCAAGCTGAGTCGTTGAGTCAACGCCGCCGAAGCCGTCCGTGATGATTACAAATCTGTATGAGCTGTCCGAGGTCGACTTGTCATAGCCGTAAGCCGTGTAAACCACGCCGTCTACGAGGTCGTCCGCGCTTATTACCTTGAAGGTGTCCTTATTGTCTATATCGGACATATCAAGAATTACAGTCGAGTCCGAAAGTCTGATTGAACCGAGCTTGTTAGACGTTGCCTTGTATTCCTGATCCTCGCCGCCTACATATTCAAGAGTAGCCGTGTCTGTTATCGTCAGCTTGTTCGAAGATGAAAGCTTATACTCAACAACCTGCTCAGGATATCTCTCCGACTTCTTCGAGCTGCTGTCCAGAAGCGCTTTGTACGCCTCGCCGTTCTCGTCGTCTACCTTAACCTCGGTAAGCTCCGAGCCTTCCTTGGTAATAAGGTCGGCAACCCAGTCGTCATTTGACTTCTGATATACGTTCTTAAGTATCGCAATCTTCTTCGTTGATGAATCCTCGTCAGCGTAAGCGATTCTGCCGAACGAATCAAGGTAGATTGTGTATGTGCTTGAAAGCTCTACATCTACGTTCATGCCGTGAGAAATCTTATACTTTGTTCCGCCGAGAGTTACCTGGTTGTTGCTGTTAAGAGCGCCTGTGCACTTAACGCTTTCAACCACGTCTCTCGAAACCAGTACGTCATAGAAATCCGAGTCAGCAAAGTCGCTCTCATCATATGAAATGCTGAGTATGTCGTCCTCCTGAAGGTCTGTCGGGTCGATAGCTTCGCCGTTCAGCGTAAAGCTGTATGACTTTGTATCGTCGTCCTTTTCAAGACGCATGCTCGACTTCGATACGGCAGCCTCCTTGAAGTTGATCTGCGTGTAAGTCGTCTTGTCAACAACGCTGTCGACAACCGCGGTCGTGTAGCTTGTAATCATGACTGTGTCATAATTTGAATCCGTGCTTGTCGAACCGTTCTTTGTTGTCTTCTGGAGCGTTATGGTATTTGTTTCGTTGTCAATGATATAAGCGTTAAGAGCGTCCTCGTCAAATTCCGTGTCCTGCTTAACGCCGTTCAGATACCATGTAATATCGTCCGCAAGCGCGTACTTAACCGAGCCTGTCGTCTGTTCCGCCGGATAGAAGTAAAGGCATCCGGGGAAGTTTGAAAGAGTCTTGCTCTCGTCAACATCCTCCGAAAGAACCGTTACCGACCTGTTGGCGGCAGCCGGCGCGATTGACAGGATTGTGTACTCGTCGTCGCCGTCAATCCGAATAAGAGCCTGAGCGTAAACCGTCAGGTACTGGTCAGCTCCCGAGTCGCCGATGTAAGCGTCAATCTCCGTCGGGTCGTCCGTCGCCTTGATGTACTCGTCGTCAAAGTTATCGGCCTTTTCAACCTGGAATGTTACCTGGTCCGCGTCAAGACCCGTGCCTGACTTTGAGGTAGCCGTTACACGACCGTATACCTTGTAAGCGTCGTGCTTATCGGTGAACAGCGTTTGGTAATCCTTACCCGTGCCGTCCTTTGTTTCAAGAACCGGATACTGCTCCGTTCCCCATGCGTTCCATTCATATGTCTTTACTATACAAAGAGGAGCGTCCATAGCGTTGTCAATCATCTGCGCAACCTGCGCTCTTGTAAGCTCCTGGTCGTCAGAGGTTACGTCCTGAACGCCAGATGTGATGTCAAGCTGAGTTGCGTACAGCTTGTAGCCCGCGGGCCAGCCGCCCTTGCCTACCGCGTAGGAATCGTAGCCGATAGCGCAAACAAGCATCTTCTGAGCCTGTACATATGTAACGTTCGCGTCCGGAGCAAATGTTCCGTCGCCCATGCCGGCAATCCAGCCGTCCGTTACGCCCTGCTCGATATAGCTTACCGCCCAGTGATCCGCTGTGTCTGTGAACGATGCTGTCGACGATGTGCTTTTCTCAGCCAAAGCGTCGACAATCATCTTTGTGATTTCCGCTCTTGTTACAAGGTTGTCGGGACCGAACGTGCCGTCCGTGTATCCGCTGATTACTCCAAGCGACGAAAGCTCCTGAACAGCCTGCGCGTAATAAGCGTCAGACTCGACGTCGGGGAACTTAGCGGCTGAAGCGACAACAGACGACGCTACCATTGAAAGAGCGGCAACTGATGAAATTACCTTTTTGAGATTCTTATTCATACTCTCAAATCCTCCCTTTTTATTTCTGTTTCCGAAGGGCTCTTCTGCGCCGTACCGCCGCCCTTCATAAAGCGGTAAGGCTTTTCGCGCATTGATTATATCATGCCGGGCATGATTTAGTCAACGCATAATTACAGTTGTAAAAAAACTGTAATTATGTTACACGCGGGCAATATCCTGCGTTGTCCGGTGTATTCATATTGCGGTGACAGCCGCTAAGTAACGCTTCTACCCTATTATTCGCGAGCCGCCACTGAATATTGTACTATTTCATAATGTCCTTGTCAACAACTTTTTTATACCATTTACGGCAAAATTTTAATTTTTATAAAAAAAGACAATTTAAACGGCTTTGACGCTGTTTTTTTGTTCATTTTGCGTATGCCGACGCGGATTTATGATTTTACATTATGTTAGACGCAGCCGGATTTAAAAAAGTTCCGTCTTTTTTTAAATTTTTCGGAGAAATTTTTATTGCGCTCCGGCCACGGCGGCGTTAATCATAATTCTGTCGTAATCGGAATCTGCGCTTGCCAAATCGTTATTTACCGTCTTTTGGAGCGTTATAGTGTTTGTTTCGCTGTCGATGATATAAGCTTTAAGAGCGTCCTCGTCAAATTCCGTGTCCTGCTTAACGCCGTTCAGATACCATGTAATATCGTCCGCAAGCGCGTACTTAACCGAGCCTGTCGTCTGTTCCGCCGGATAGAAGTAAAGGCATCCGGGGAAGTTTGAAAGAGTCTTGCTCTCGTCAACATCCTCCGAAAGAACCGTTACCGACCTGTTAACGGCAGCCGGCGCGATTGACAGGATTGTGTACTCGTCATTGACAGGATTGTGTACTCGTCGTCGCCGTCAATCCGAATAAGAGCCTGAGCGTAAACCGTCAGGTACTGGTCAGCTCCCGAGTCGCCGATGTAAGCGTCAATCTCCGTCGGGTCGTCCGTCGCCTTGATGTACTCGCCGTTAAAGTTATCGGCCTCCTCGATTTGGAAGGTTACCCGGTCGGAGTCAAGACCCGCGCCCGACTTTGAAGCGTCCGTTACACGGCCGTATACCCTGTAAACGTCGTGCATTTCGATGAACAGCGTCTGATAATCCTTACCCGTGCCGTCCTTTGTTTCAAGAACCGGCGCCGGTGTTCCGAGCGCGCTGATTTCATATGACGCGATTACACAAAGAGGAGCGTCCATAGCGTTGTCAAGCATCTGCGCAACCTGCGCCCTTGTAAGCTCCCGGTCGTCGGAGGTTACGTCCTGAACGCCAGATGTGATGTCAAGCTGAGTTGCGTACAGCTTGTAGCCCGCGGGCCAGCCGCCCTTGCCTACCGCGTAGGAATCGTAGCCGATAGCGCAAACAAGCATCTTCTGAGCCTGTACATATGTAACGTTCGCGTCCGGAGCAAATGTTCCGTCGCCCATGCCGGCAATCCAGCCGTCCTCTACGCCCTGCTTGATATACCTTGCCGCCCAGTGATCCGCTGTGTCTGTGAATAACGCTGTCGGTACGGCGTTCTCAGCCGGAGCGACGGCAATCGCGTCCGTGGTATCTTCGGGTAACTCCTCTGACAGCGAGACGTCCTCAGCCAAAGCGTCGACAATCATCTTTGTGATTTCCGCTCTTGTTACAAGGTTG
>CAZWMB010000014.1:0-11507 GCA_964634635.1 uncultured Lachnospiraceae bacterium | reverse complement strand
TCTTATTCATACTCTCAAATCCTCCCTTTTTATTTCTGTTTCCGAAGGGCTCTTCCGCGCCGTACCGCCGCCCTTCATAAAGCGGTAAGGCTTTTCGCGCGTTTCGCGTTTATTATATCATGCCGGGCGTGATTTGGTCAACGCATAATTATAATTGTAAACAAACTGTGACACTGCCGTGCGCAAGGAAGGCTTACAGTATCCCAACCGCCTCCTTGGCGAGCCTGTCCGCCATGTCGTTATAACGGTCGCCGCTGTGTCCCTTAACCTTGTTGAAGGACACCCTTACCCGTTTGCTTATCTCGTCATAGAATTTCCTGTATTCCGCCGTGCCGGCTTTGTTTGTTTTCCATTTTCCCGTACACCATTTTTCTATTCCCTCATAATCATAGTAAATATCAATTTCTTCTATATTATTGTCCGCGCACCACCGCATCGCGAGCTTGGCGCCCTCTATCTCGCCCGCCACGTTGCGCATGACCGCGTTGTCGGGGTCCGCGAAGGCGCGGCTAAACGTATGCTCCGCGCCGCCGCTGAATATTATTACTCCGCAGCCGTACTCCTCGGTTTTTGTATTATAGCTGCCGTCCACGTACGCGACGGCGGTATTCGCGCCGACCTCGGGCGCGTCAAGCAGACTGAGCTGCGCGTCCGCGCCCAGATACGCCAGGGCGTCCTCCCTTCCGGTGAAGCTTTTGTACTCGGCAAAGCTGTATCCCTCCACCTGCGCGCGGCATTGCTCCCAGTTGTCAAAAATACCGACCTGTCTGCCGTTTTTAACGGCGTAAAATTTTGCCATTATACGGTTTTCCTTTCTTATTATTATATTATATCTATTATATTCCCTCGCCGCCGGAGGGTAGGCATACGGCGGCTGTTGCGTTTTTTGTCTGTTTGTGTATGTTTTTATATTCCTTCTTCCGGTTGTGTGTTTTTTGTTTTCTTTGTCGGATCCTTCAGATATTTCATATCGCGCATACTCGCGCACCCCAAATCCGTGACAATTATATGGTCAAGCAATCCTATACCCACCACGCGCAGCTTCGCCTCAAGCTTTAGCGTGGTTTCTATATCCGTGTACGAGGGCTTGGCGACGCCGCTCGGATGATTATGCGCAAATACTACGCTTGCCGCGCCGGACCGTACCGCGATGCGTAAAATACGTCCGGAGTCAATCTCCGTCGCCTCAAGTCCTCCCTCGAACAGCATTTCCTGATGAAGTATGCGGTTACCGCCGTCAAGACAAATCAGGTAAAAATTCTCCTGCTTTTTGTCCGAAAACAAATTCATAAGATATTTTTCACATTCGCCGCTGTTCAGCTCAAGCCGCTTGTTATTGTACTTTTTATCGGTATGGTACTTAATAAGCTCGCCCAGCATACAGAGATAGTCCGCCGTACCCTCGCCCACGCCGTCCACGCTCATGAGCAGCTCCTTGGACGAGGTGAAAACGTTCACAAAGCTGCCGCAGCGGTTTATAAGCCGGTGGGCAATCTCGTTTGTATCGCGGCGAGGTATCGAGGGATACAGAATATACTCCAGCACAATATGCTCATGCCAGCTCTTAAAGCCGGTCTGATAAAATTCCCGCCGCATACGCTGTCTGTGATTTTTATGCACATTCCGATCCGCCATACGTTCACCGCCCCGTCCCTTGTTTTTTTTAATTATACACTACAACCTCGGCGCTTGTCCATATTTTTCTGCAAAAAAAAAACGAATCGGAAAAACCGATCCGTTTTTTATGGGAAACCGCCCGCGGCGCGGGCAATTTTGCTTATCGCGAAAAAGCCCGTTTTTATACGGCTTATTCAATCAGCCAAGCTCGGCGAAGTACTTGATTGTTCTTACCATCTGCGAGGTGTAAGAATTCTCGTTGTCGTACCAGGAAACAACCTGTACCTCATACAGACCATTGCCTATTTCCGCTACCATCGTCTGTGTTGAGTCAAACAGCGAGCCGTATCTCATACCCACAATATCGGATGAAACAATCTCGTCCTCGTTATAACCGAAGGACTCGTTTGACGCGGCCTTCATAGCGGCGTTGATGCCGTCCTTTGTGACGTTGTCGCCCTTAACAACAGCCGTAAGGATTGTTGTTGAGCCTGTCGGAGTCGGAACTCTCTGCGCCGCGCCTATGAGCTTGCCGTTCAGCTCGGGAATAACAAGACCGATAGCCTTCGCCGCGCCCGTCGAATTGGGAACGATATT
Organism: uncultured Lachnospiraceae bacterium; assembly: GCA_964634635.1. GTDB lineage: Bacteria > Bacillota > Clostridia > UBA1381 > UBA1381 > Hominilimicola. The sequence goes on along the minus strand of CAZWMB010000014.1, from coordinate 9,293 downwards.
AACCGCCGCCGCTCTTGAGCGTCTGAGGTCGCCCTTTCTCTGCGGACCGTCAAGCGTCATCTGGTCGCCCGTGTACGCGTGAATTGTACACATAATACCCGACTGAATGGGAGCGTACTTATTAAGCGAGTCAGCCATGGGAGCAAGACAGTTTGTCGTGCATGACGCGGCAGAAATGATTGTGTCGCTTGCCTTTAATGTATTATGATTTACGTTATAAACGATTGTCGGAAGGTCGTTTCCCGCCGGAGCCGAAATAACAACCTTCTTGGCGCCCGCGTTGATGTGCGCCTGCGCCTTCTCCTTTGACGTATAGAATCCCGAGCACTCCAGAACAACGTCTACGTCAAGCTCGCCCCAGGGACAATTGTTAGCGTCCGGAAAAGCGTAAATCTTGATTTCCTTACCGTCAACCGTGATTGAGTCCTCGCCGGATGTAACCTTGTCAGCCTTTTCATACTTACCCTGTGATGAATCATACTTCAACAGATGCGCGAGCATTTTCGGGCTTGTCAGGTCGTTTATAGCGACAACCTCATAACCTTCCGCGCCAAACATCTGTCTGAACGCAAGACGTCCGATACGTCCGAAACCGTTAATCGCAACTTTAACCGCCATTTGTAAATTCCTCCTGCTTTTATATATTTGTTTTATACGGACATCGGTACTGTCCGTTTTATATATTTTACCTCAAATTTCAAAAATATACAAGTGTATTTGTTAATTTTGTACCGTTTTACCGTTATTTCCGCCTTTTGCACAAAAACAACCGCCGCGCGGCTTGTTTTATATATCAATTTTTATTGTATTGTTTACGCCGGCATAATAAATATTTTTAAAGCTTTTTAACCAAAAAAGCCGATGCCCGCGCGGGTCTTAGCAATTTCTTCACAACTTCTTAAAAATTTGTAACATATTTGTAATATTGTCACCTGTCTTTAATCTTAGGACAACAATATATTGAGATTTTTTTGTTTTTTTGTCAATATCTTGTCTGTATTATATATATTATGTTAACACTGACTGTAAAAAAATGTAAATTCCATAGAAATATTACCGTAACATTTCAAGAAGGTTACACCGGTATTTCATTAAAATTACGGTTTGTTTACTAAAGTACTACGAAATTTTTAAGAAATTTAACATTTTTGAGCCAAAAGGGCTTGACAGAGGCAATTATTAGTGTTACAATACTAACAACGTCAAAGGACGGCACATAAAACAACCTCACAAACAAATGAAAACAAGGAAAAACCAAAAATAGAAATAGGATAACGGTTTTTTAAATGAAAAGGAGAGATTATATCTTGAATAAAATAGCGAAGAAATTTATCTTATCTGTTATATCGGCATCGGCGCTGCTCGGCACCTCCGCTCTCGCGGCGGACCTCAGCGGCTGGGCGATACAGGACTATCAGCAGGCAAACGAGGCGGGTCTTGTTTCATACTCGGTAGTTTCAAATAATCTGAAGGACAATATTACCCGTGAGGAATTTTGCGAGCTGGTCGTAAATCTTTACGAAAAGCTTACGGGCGAGGACATGATAGAACCCGAGGTGTCGCCGTTTACCGACACGCAGTCGATGGCGGTCGCGCAGGCGTACTGCTACGGTATGGTTTCCGGCACGGGCGACAGAACGTTTACTCCGGACAGACTCGTAACGCGTGAGGAAATGGCAAAAATGCTTGTAAGCGCGCTCACCGCCAGCGAGGTTGAGTTTGACCTCTCCGACGGTTACGAAGACTCGTACATAATCGACGCGTTTGAGGACGGCGAGTATGTAAGCTCATGGGCTAAGCCGGCTGTTATAACCGTTCTTAATTATTCATTGATGAACGGAGTGAGCGGCGAAAGCTTTGAGCCTCTCGGCTCGACAACGAGAGAACAGGCGATATCAAGCGTAAACCGTTCATATAACACGTTCAAGGCAAGCGACTTCTCGGTTGCTCTTCCGGAAATAACGCTCCCGGAGGACGGCGCGGAAATAGAGGAAGGAGCTTTCACGGTTGAGTGGACTCCGGTGGACAACGCGTTCGCGTACCATGTAATCATCAAGGATTCGGACGCGAATTCCGTACTTCTTTCCGATGTGTTCGACGGTGAGTATCTTGATATTGAAGAGGGTCTGCTTGATACCGACAGAGATTACTCGATTACAATCGGCGCCGTGCTTGTTGACCAGTCGGAGGTTTACAGTATGCCTGTGGATTTCCGTTACAAATCAAAGGCTCCGGTACCCGACAGCGAATATCTCGCCGCAAATCCGATAGCGCAGTCGCTCTTGGATGAGGCGGCGCGTCACCTCGGTACGCCGTACCTTTGGGGCGGGACAACTCCCTCGGGCTTTGACTGCTCGGGCTTTGTACAGTACGTATGCAACGCCAACGGTATTTCAATACCGCGTGTCGCTGACGACCAGCTGCACGGTCCCGGTACATATGTAACAAGAGCTCAGCTTGAGCCGGGCGACCTGGTGTTTTTCGGAAGCGACGGCTACGCGTCGCACGTCGGTATGTACGTGGGCGAGGGAATGATGATACATTCGCCGTCGACGGGTAAGGTTATCCAGTACACATCAATCGACTCTTCCTACTATTCGTCAAGATTTCTCGGCGGAAAAAGAGTTATTGACTGATAAAACAGAATAAGCCGCGACAAAGGGGCTGTCTCACTTTTTGTGAGACAGCCCCTCAGCGTGCAGACAAACTGTCTGCACGCCGGCAGACTTCAAGAGATTAGGTTAGATTTTGCGAAAATGAACTCGTCGGCGTATGTTGCGGTAGAGTTTATTTTCGCGGAAAGCGCATAGCGAAGCCGTTTTTAATAAAAATCTGACTTTGCTGCAGACGGGCGACCGCAAGGGTCGCCCCTACACGCCTTAAATAAGTTTTGCGCGGTCTAACCAATTTGTCTAAAGTCTGAAACCGCATCTGACGATGCGGTTTTTTATTATATAAAAGCCTACGCAAAGACAAATTGTATTTTATGTGCGTAATTGAATGTCATCGTGGACGGGTTGTAGGGGACGCCGTCCCCTACGCTCCCGCCGCAAGCGTTTCCGTAGGGGCGGCTATCAGCCGCCCGCAATATTGCGGCAATTTCCCGGGAATTCATGGGACGGACGTCCTCGGCAAAAGCGCGAAAACAGCGCTGTGAGCGTAACGCTCACAGCGCTGTTTTTATTTTAATTCCGTATTACCCAATCGCAGCCCGATCAGTCAATCCAGCTTTCGGGACTTGTGTCCTTTTCGAAGTAGTGGTCGTTAGCGGCCTCGATGACGTCATAGTAAGCCCAGTGACTTTCCGGAACGTCATAGAATACGTTGTAATCAACGTTTTCCAGACCCGCCTCGTCCACGCTTCTTTGGAGATAGCCGTTTACAATCCTTACGGCCTCGGCGCGCGTTATGTTGTTATACGGTCTGAAGGTATTATCCTCGTAGCCCGTTACATAACCGTTCGCGTAAACCGTGTAGATGTAATCGATACCCCACTCATCGCCGGTAATATCCTCGAACGGCATATCCTGAGCCGTCTGCGCGCCGGCGAGCAGCGCGATCATTGTCGAGAATTCCTGACGGGTGATGTAATTGTCGGCTCTTACCGTGCCGTCCTCATAGCCCGTCATGATACCCAGCTCCGACATGTACAGAATGTACGGCGCGTACCAGTTGTTCAAATCCAAATCCGCGTACGCGTTATCATAGGTCTGACCGTCGTACTCGGCCAGCGCGTACGAGAATATTGTCGCCGCCTCCGCGCGGGTAATCGGGTTCTCCGGACGGAACGATCCGTCCTCCTCGTAACCGCTGATATACTTCGCGTGATAATCTCTGTCCGGAGCTTCGGTAGGCTCCGGCGTGGTCTGAGGCTCGTTCTCCTCGTACAGAGCCGTGAAGGTCGTCGCCTTCTTTATCGCCACCGTCGCGGGATCGACTACGGTTTCGCCGTCCGTTGACCAGCCGATAAAGGTATATCCTTCCTCCGCCGTTACCGTCGGCGTCGATTTGGGATAAGCGCCGCTCGTAACCGTTTCGGAGGTTACTCCGCCCTCGTCGATAGTTCCGTGAGCGCCCGCGCTGTACTTAACGGTATAGGTACTCGATCCGCCCGACGAGCCTCCGCCGGATTTCTTGAAGGTAACCGTTACGGTCACGTCCGCGGCGGGCATCGTGAATTTCTTATTCTTTACCGTTACCGCCGTACCCGACGCGGTTTCGGCGCAGCTTACGGTGTTTACGGTATATCCGGAATCCGCTTTCGTCGTTACCGCAACCGTGTCGCCCGCCTTAGCCTTAGCCGCAACCTCGAAGCTGCCGTGTTCCGTATCCGCCTTTGTTATGGCGTAAAGCTTATTGAAGGTCGCCGTTACGGTCACGCTCGACGCGGGCATCGTGAACGCGTTATTTTCGTCAAGCGCTATCTCCTCGCCCGTGGCGTCGTTTACAACCTTGAGCGAGTCTTTCTCGTACTCGTAGCCGCTGTCCGCCGTCGGCGTAAGCGTTACCGTATCGCCCTCGTTCGCCTCGTTATCCGCCGCGTTCGTCGCGATTTTTCCGCCCGTTACGTCTACCGTTATCGCGTACTTATCCTCTTCCTTGAACGTCGCGCTTATCGTTACGTTCTCAGCCGGCATCGTAAACTTATACGTGCCGTCCGAGTTTTTCGTTACGGGAACGAGCGTCTCGCTGCCTATCTTCGTAGGCGCCGCGTTAACCTTGTCTATCTCGTATCCGTCCGCCGGGTAAACCGTCACCGTTACCTCGTCCTGATAATTGGCTTTCTCCTGCGCGGTTATATAACCCTTCGCGTCAACGCCCTCGGCGGAGCTATTGGTTACGGTATAATCTATCTTGCTCGCCGTCGTGTTTACGTTTACGGTAAAATCCGCGGCGGGTACGACTATCGCGAAGCCCTTATCCGTTTCCGTCGCCTCGGTCGGAGTCTCGCCCTCGGGTCCGTACGTGACGGTCGTGTTATAGCCCGTCGTCGGAGTCGGGTTCACGTAAACCGTTTCGCCCGCCTTTGCCTCCGTTACCTTGTTTCCGTTTTCGTCCGTTACCTCGTAATCGCAGTTTATCGTATAGGTTTTTTCGTTTACGGTAATCGTCGACGTTGTTTGAGCCGTCGCGTTACCCTCGTTTACGTTGGTATCGTCGGCGCTTACCGTGTACTTGAACGCGATGATACTTCCGTTATCGCTTGTCGTAAGGCTCGCGTAGTTCGCCGGCGCCGTGATTGTCAGCTTATCAAGCGCGATTACCTCGGTCTGCGGGTTCTCGCTCGTGGGCAGAGTACCGTTATAGTACGCCGTCACAACCGCCGTCGTCACGTTAAGCGCGTCGCCCTCCGTGTATTTAAGCTCCGACGCGGCAGGCTCCGTCGTTACGGCAAGCGCCGACAGGCTCGCTTTGTCTATCGCGAGCGTCGTTTCAGCCGCTTCGGGCTGCGCGTAGTTGGTTCCGAGACTATGTTTTCCCGCCGCGCTTACCGAATACGTTCCGGCGTTCTTAACCGTCGCGGTTTCGTTGTTTAACTTATACGTATAGGTGATTTCGCTTATATTTCCTTCGGCTACGGCGTCGTTATCCGTAAGTTCGGTTACTTGCTTTCCGTCCGGGTTCTTATAGATTACGTACGATTTTATTACCTCGCTGTCCGTGAAATCCGAGCCTTTATATTTAAGTCCGCTATTCGCCGTTACAACCGCCACCGTCGGACACGCGCTAACCTTGAGCGTCGCCTCTGTGGTTACGTCGTAGTTGCCCGCCGACGCGCTGAATACGATAGCGTATTCGCCCACGGCTCCTTCCGCTTCCGCGTACGCGTCGCTTACCGCGACGCTAATGTTCGTCAAGTCGGCCGTCGTCGCGGTTTCGTTGTTCACAAAGTCCGCGTACGTGAACATATTCGTGTTCACGGTCGGCGCTGTTTGGCCGTAGTTCATCGTAAGCGTGTTCTCGGCGTTGTCCGTAAGAGTCGCCGTCAGAGTCGCTCTCTTTATTGTGTACTGTACCTCGGTCGTACCCGTAAGTCTGTCGGAGTTCGCGTACTCGCTCTTTAACTCGACAGCCGCGAAGTACGTTCCCGCGTCCGTAGGCTGAGCCGTAAGCTTGCCGCCCTTTGTATACGCTCCCGTCTCTTCGTCCTTCGTCGCGCTGTAATACACAATGTCGTACATAGCGTCCGTAAGAGCGTCGTCCGCGTTCGTTATCGTTACGGTCGGCGTATACGTGCCGCCGCCGTAGGTCAGGTCATTCGAAACCGAAATAGTTACGTCGTGCGCCGTGTTCGCGACGGTAAGCGTCGCGGTGATATTATTCAACTCGTTGTAGTAATTTTTCGAGCTGTCGTCGTTCGCCGGAACAAACGTGCAGGTTACGGTGTACTGCGTTCCGAGAGTTCCCGCAACGGTAGGATTCGTTTCGCCGGTTGCGGAGCTTGCCGTAACAGCCGTTACCTTAAGCGTCCAGCCATCCGCCGGCTGACCCGTAATTACGCCCGATACGGTTCCCGCCGACGGCGTGAATGTATAGCCCGCAAGCGTCGTATTCGGAATAACGGTTCCCGTAAACGCGCCGCTAGTCGTGTAGGTCGCGTTTCCAATCGCCACGCTGCCCGTCACAGCGGTCGGGTCGGAGTAATTATTGCTGCCGGATTTACCCGTTACCGAGTAATAATACGTTCCCGGCGTGGTCGGGTCGGCAACCTCAGTCGTACGCGCGTCGTCCGAATAGAATGTCACCGTCACCGGAACGCTTGTCGTTACGGTATTGTTGTCAGCGTCCGTAACCGTAATCTTGCTCTTGTCGATCAGCGAGTCCGCGAGGGACGAGCCGGTGTACGTTGCGTTCGTAGCCGTCGTCACGCCCGAGATCGTCGTCGCCGACGCCGTTATCGAGCCTATGCCCGACAGAACGGCCGGACTGGGCAGAGCGTAGTTTCCGTCATCGTTATTCGTAAGCGAAAGTCCGGTTATCGTTACGTTGTAGTTACTTCCCGCGTCCGAAACCTCTCCGTTCGCGTCCGTGAACTTCGCGGCGATATTACCCGACGTGTCGAGAGCCACGGAGTTGTCGGTCACCGCGCCTGTTACGCTAAGCTTCGACGTATCTATCGTCGCGGTCGAGTTTCCGTTGTAGGTTTTCGTTATCGAGGCGTCGCTGTAGCTCAACCCCAGCGTCACCGGCTTAATCGTATACGTAAGCGTCACGGCGTTATCGGTTGCGTCTGTCAGACTGTAATCCGTGGTGTTTACGAGCGTCACCGTAATCGTAACCTTACCCGCGTTTGTGAAGTCGGTCGTTTCCGCGCCGTTCTTTTTATACGTGATTGTGTAGTCGTTTGTGTTTGTCAGACCGTCCAAGCCGGTAATCGACGGCTGCTGCGCCGAACCGTTATAAGATACCTCCGACTTTTCGAGTGTGACGGTTACCGGAGTCTTGTCGGTCACGGTAAGCGTCGCGCTTATTCCCGTAAGCGTCTGATTATAGTTATTATCCTCGTTCGTCGCTTTAAAGCTGCACGTCACGCTGTGCGACGTTGCGTTCGATTCACCCGCGGTGGTCTCCGTCGCGCTTGTCACCGTGAAGGAGCCCGATACGTCCGCGTTCGACAAATCCTTTACCGTACCGTTGAACGTGTAGCCGTTAAGCGCTGTTCCGGTTTTAATTTGACCGGTAATATTTTCCGCTTTATAGTCAGCCTTGCCGACGGTTACGGTTTTTTTGTCCGTACTCGTTATAGCCGACGCCGCCGCGTAGTTTGAATTGTTTTCAAGCGTTGTAGCGGCGACAAGGATATAGTAAATTCCCGCGTCCGTAACGGTCGACGTCGCGGTCGCGTTCGCCGCCGCCGTTGTCGACAGGAAGGTTATGTTGCCGGTCGGTACCGTTCCAAGCGAGGTCGAGTCGTCCGCCGTTCCATCATTGTTCTCGTCGCGGTACACGTTCGCCGACTCCACGAGGGCGCTCGCGCCAAGCTCGCTGCCCGTGTACGCTACGTTTGTCTTCGGCGTAACCGTTACAACCGTCGGGCACGCCGTTACCGACGCTTTCGAGTTCGAGTCAACTGTTACGGTATAGTTCCCCGCCGAATCCGCCGCCGTAATCGCGTAATCGCCGACGTCTTTATTCGCGTCGTTCGCGACTGTGCTGAACGTTATGGTCGAATAGTTCTCCACAATCGCCGGCGAGAAGTCGAAGTCCGACGTACTTAATGAAATATTGGTCGATGAACCGTATACCTTCGATTTTGTCGTTCCGGACTGGAGCGTCGCCGTCGTCTCGGCCGGCGTTATTTTACCGGTCAGGCTTACCGTCGCCGCAATTTCATAGTTATCCTGGTCGTCGCCGGTAAGCGACAGTCCCATTACCGTAAAGGACTTAGTCGTAACGGTCGTCTTAGTATTGTCCGTATACGCGACGTTCGCGTCGCTGTACGACGCGCTGCTTATGGTAGCCGTCGAGTCGAGCGATACTTTGTCCGACGTACCGCTTATGCTTATTATATCGTCGGTATCGAGCGCCAGGTCGGATACCGCGAGGTTGGCGTATGTCGTTCCGTCGCTGCCTTTAACCTTTACGTCCGTTCCGCCGTCGTACGGTTTTTCAACCGTTACGTTTTCCGCGAGCTGCACGTCTATCGAAGCCTTATTTATCGTCCACGAACCGAGCGATACCGTACCCGACGCGTAATCCGCCGTTTCCGGAATTTCCGCGTATACGTTGTACGTGTCGGCGGTAAGCTTGCCGCCGGTAAACTCGGACAGCTCCTTCGCGTTGTCAGCCGTACCGCTGTTCGCCGCGTATTTTATCACAATGCTTTCGTCGCTGTTGAGAGCCGTAACGCCCGTCGCGAACGAAACCGCGTCGTCCGCGATTTTGTTTTGGCCGTTGTAGGTTTCAGTCGACGGCGTCGTGTAGCTAAGCTCCGACGTTGTTGCGGCTGTTTTTTTCACCCATATAGCGTACAGCGTGTTCGTAGTACCGCTGAAGTTTAACTCGGTATTTGACTCCGCCGTCGTTTCGGTTTCGTACAGGTTGCTATTCGAGCCGGAGGTTGACCATCCGTACAGTTTATAGTTTGCCGGCGCCGTCAAGGTCGCGTTCGCGGCGCTGATAGCGTTGTTGGCAAGCGCCTTAATGTCGTCCTGCGTGTAGTCGGTCTTGGCTCTATCCACGGTCACGCTTACGGTCGCGTCGTTGTCACTGCCGTCCTTAAGCGTTCCGCCGCCTGCGTTGAGCGTCAGGGCGACGTTCGTGTTTTCGGTTACCGTGAGAGTCAAGGTAGT
>CAZWMB010000013.1:0-29635 GCA_964634635.1 uncultured Lachnospiraceae bacterium | reverse complement strand
AGCTTTTGTAAGTATTGCACAAAAGTCAATTTTTTTTGAATTTACTATTGCAATTCACCTATTTGTTTACTGCGTCAAAACCCCTGTTTTTTCGTCTTTAGTAACATGTATTACCGTGTTTTTCATTAATAAAATCAATATAAGTAACAAAAAAGTAATAAAAATATAAAATATATTTGACATAAAACAAAAAATGATGTATACTTATGATGAATTAGGATAAACACTATCCAAGAGGAGCGGAATAAAATATCCGCCAACACGAAAGGAGAACAAAAATGACATTCGAACAAGCATTTTCAAAAATCAAAGAAAAGTTTAACAACGCTGACGCATCAGGTGTTTCAGATTTTGCAATTTCAGTACATTTTACGGACGAGGACTGCCACGGCACATTTTATGCTGAGGTAAAGAATGGTTTTCTGACTGTTGAGCCATATTATTACGAAGACCATGACGCGTTTGTAAACATTACAAAATCCGCTCTGCTTGCGTATCTTGCCGGCAGAAGTACTCTTAATAACATTATCGCGAACGGTTCTGCATCCGTGGCCGGCGACGCCTCAAAGCTCGCTGACTGGAAAGCGACAATAAAGAAGGCTTCATCCGGGAAAACTACGGAAAAGAAGGCTCCCGCTAAGAAGACACAGGCTAAGAGGACAGCGGCTAAAAAGGCTCCCGCCAAGAAATCGCCGGCTAAAAGGACTGAAGCTAAGGCGGAGACTCCGGCGGCTAAACCGGCTGCAGCCGCTCCTGCCGCAAAGGTCGTTGATACAACCTCCGCAAAACCGGAAACCAAATCAACTGTTAGTAAAAATCTTAAGAAATAACAAAAACTGTCTTAGAAATATACACTCTTCATTGAAGGGTGTTTTTTTCTTATATATCTTACGGTAGAGCGGATTTACCGTCCGCGTCAGCAAAAAAGGGCGGATGTGAGCCGCCCATAAAGCATATAATTATTATATTCCGACTACTTTGTATCCTTCTTTTTATTATCCGCGTATTTTTGTTTGGGTTTAAAAAATCTCAGCCTCAGCGCGTTTGAAACCACAAAAACAGAGCTGAAGCTCATAGTGGCCGCGGCTATCATAGGATTTAATTTAAGACCGAGTACACCGTACAAAGCTCCCGCCGCTACTGGTATTCCGAGAGAATTATAAAAGAACGCCCAAAACAGGTTCTCCTTTATATTGCGTATTACCGCCCGGCTTAGCTCTATCGCTGTCACAACATCGCCCAGACTGCTTTTCATCAGTACAATATCCGCCGCCTCAATCGCAATATCCGTTCCCGCGCCTATCGCTATCCCGACATCGGCGCGTGTAAGCGCCGGCGCGTCGTTAATTCCGTCGCCTACCATTGCTACCTTATGTCCCTCCTCCTGCAGAAGGCGTATCTGTTCCTCCTTATCGGAAGGCATAACCTCGGAAATAGCTTTTGTAACAGCCGTTTTTAAACGTATAGCCTCGGCTGTGATTTTATTGTCACCGGTCAGCATAATCACGTCAAGACCCATTGAACGCATATCTGTTATGGCTTGTATACTTGTTTCCTTGATAGTGTCCGCCACCGCGATTGTGCCTATATATTCGCCATCCAAAGCAAAATACAGCGCGGTTTTTCCCTCTGCGGCATATATGTCGTCGGTATTTAAAACTACTTTATTTTCATTCATAAGCTTTATATTGCCGGCGAGTATTGCCGTACCGTCAATTTTGCCGCTTAAGCCCCTACCCTGCAGCTGCATAAAATCAGTTACAGGCCTTAACTCAAGTCCCTCCGCCTTTTCTACGATAGCGCGGGCAAGGGGATGCTCCGACAGCCTTTCTATGGATGCCGCAATTACAAGCAAATTATTCTCACTGATTTTATTAGCTTCTATATCGGTAACGGACGGTTTTCCCTCGGTAATTGTACCGGTTTTATCAAGCACGACAGTATCGACATGATGCGCTGTTTCAAGGCTTTCGGCGGACTTTGCCAGTATTCCGTACTGCGCGCCCTTACCCGTACCGACCATTATGGCCGTCGGCGTGGCAAGACCGAGCGCGCACGGACACGAGATGACAAGTACGGATATACCCATTGACAGAGCCATGCTTATTCCGCCGTCAAGCAATAACCATACTATAACAGTTACTACCGCAATAGCGATTACTATGGGTACAAAAACGCCGCTGACCTTGTCCGCAAGCTTCGCTATGGGAGCCTTGGACGCTGACGCTTCCTCCACAAGGCGTATAATCTGCGACAGCGTTGTGTCATCCCCTATCTTTTCCACACGGAATTTGAAGTATCCCGACTTGTTTATCGTCGCGCCGATTACCCTATCTCCCGGTTCCTTTTCAACAGTAACGCTCTCGCCGGTTATAGCCGATTCGTCCACAGCTCCGCTACCTTCCGTAACTATGCCGTCAAGCGGAATTGATTGTCCGGCTCTGACCACAACCGTTTCTCCTATGCCTACTTCGGCAGCCTTGACAGTAACTTCCTTTCCATCCCGCAGCGCTGAGGCAGTCTTGGGAGATAAGTCAATCAGCTTTTCTATCGCCTGAGAGGTTTTTCCTTTCGCGCGTGTTTCAAGGTATTTGCCGAGCGTTATAAGAGTCAGTATCATTGCCGCCGACTCGAAGTACAAATTCATCATGTACTCGCTTACCATATCCGTATCACCATGTCCCAGACCGTAGCCGATACAGTATATTGCGACTACTCCGTAAATAAACGCCGCGCCCGAACCCATAGCTATAAGCGAGTCCATATTCGGCGCGCCGTGAAACAAGGTTTTAAAGCCTGTTGTGAAATATTTTCTGTTGATATACAATATTGGCAGAGTAAGCAAAAACTGCGTAAATGCGAAAGCCAAAGCGTTTGCGACATTGTGAAACACGCCCAGAAACGGAAAACCGAGCATATGTCCCATGGAAATGTACATGAGTACTGCAAGGCATGCAACGGACACGATAAGACGAGTTTTCATGTCCTTAAGCTGTTCGTCCGCCGCGTTTCCCTGTTTGCCGGTTTCCGAGGACTTGTTCCCTCCCGACACAGACGCGCCGTAGCCTGCGTCAATAATCGCGTTTATTATATCCTCCGCGCTTACCTTATCCTCATCAAATTCCACACGCATACTGTTTTGCAGCAGATTTACGTTTACGTCACTCACACCGTCAAGTCCTTTTACGCTCTTTTCTACATGCGCGCTGCACGCTGAGCAAGTCATTCCGGTTATACAGAATTTTTCCGTCAAGTATTTCGCCCCCTTATTTGAATAGCTGTTCATATTTTCAATTATATACTTATATACAAATTTTGTCAAGCAAAGCCATATAAAAAGCGCGGTATCAAGCCGCGCCTTTTATTCTATTCAAACATCGTTTCTTATTAAATCCTCATAGCTTTCACGCTTAACAACTATTTTCGCTTTGCCTCCGGACACCGCGGCTACCGCGGGTCTTGGTATTCTGTTGTAGTTGCTCGCCATAGAGTAGTTATACGCGCCTGTGGCAAGTACGGCAAGTATATCGCCAACTCGGATTTCAGGCATCATTACATCCTTTAAAAGTATATCCCCCGATTCACAGCATTTACCGGCAACCGTAACCTTTTCAGTACGCGGCGCGTCGGCGTTGTTCGCTATAACAGCCTCATACTCTGACTCATAAAGGATATATCTGGGGTTATCGCCCATTCCGCCGTCAACCGAAACATATTTTCTTACATTCTTTATATCCTTAATTCCACCTACCGTATAGAGCGTAACGCCCGCCGGAGCGATAATAGAACGTCCCGGCTCCATAAGAATGAACGGCAGCCTTACTCCTCTTTCACCGGCGATCTTCTTTACAACCTCGCTTACATGACAAATATATTCATCATAAGGAACGGGGTCGTCGCTCTCGGTATACATTATACCGTAACCGCCTCCAAGGTTCAGGCAATTTATTTCAAGACCAAGCCTGTCCTTTAAATCGCCTATAAAATTCATCATTATTTCAGCCGCCTTACAGAAAGGCTCAATATCAAATATCTGTGAGCCTATATGACAATGAATACCGTTTACCCTGACATTCGGCATTTTGCTTGCTTTCTCTATTATTTCAAAAGCCTCGCCGTTTTCAAGCGCTACTCCAAACTTTGAGTCGATTTGTCCTGTTTGAATAAAGCTGTGAGTATGAGCGTCAACACCGGGCTTTATCCTGAACATGATGTTCTGTACTTTTCCGTACCTGCCGGCAGTTTCGTTAAGCGCCTCAAGCTCATAAATGTTGTCGACTATTACATTTCCGACTCCGCTCTTAACGGCAAGCTCAATTTCATCAGCAGTTTTATTATTTCCGTGAAAATAGACCTTATCCATAGGAAAATCTGCCTTAATTGCCGTATAAAGCTCTCCTCCGGAAACAACGTCAACCCCAAGACCTTCCTCTTTTACAAGACGGCAGGTGTACAAAGAACAGAATGCCTTATTGGCGTACAGCACAAGTCCGTTTCCGCCATAATATTTATCCATGGCGTTTTGGTAAATACGGCAATTTTTTCTTATTAAATCCTCGTCAAGCACATATAAAGGAGTACCAAACTCCTTTGCCAGCTCAACGGCGTCATTTTGCCCTATAACCAAATGATTTTTTTCGTTTACCGTCAGATTTTCGGATACAAACATTCTCTCTCACACCTTCCTTAGTCTATATTCCGCTGCGGTACAGTCATCCCTGTGTACCGTCAGGCTTTAGCTCCTCAAGCTCAGCCGCGTTACGCAGCTTCTTGTCCTCATGTATAATTTTGGGCTGCTTGCCGTCGGTTATGCATTTTTTATTTATTATTACCGTTTTCACGCTGTCGTCAGATGGTATCTCAAACATGATATCCGACATTGACTCCTCAATTATCGAACGAAGTCCCCGCGCGCCTGTGTTGCGTTCAATGGCCTTATCCGCAATCGCCTCAATAGCGTCCTCCTCAAACTCCAGCTTAACTCCGTCAAACGCAAGCAGCGCCTTATATTGCTTTATCAGCGCGTTTTTAGGCTGTGTAAGTATTGTTATAAGCGTTTCTCTGTCCAGCTTATCCAGTTTAGCAAATACGGGCAGTCTGCCGACAAATTCCGGTATCAGACCAAATTTCAGCAAATCCTGCGGTACAAGCTGTGCCAGCAGCTCGTTCATATTTTTCCCCTTTTTACTTTGTATATCCGCGCCGAAACCGAGTCCCCGCTTGCCTGTACGGTTTTCGATTATTTTTTCTATACCGTCAAACGCGCCGCCGCATATAAACAAAATATTAGTTGTGTCTATCTGCAAAAACTCCTGATGCGGATGCTTTCTGCCGCCCTGCGGCGGCACCGAGGCAACTGTCCCCTCAAGTACCTTAAGCAGAGCCTGCTGTACGCCCTCGCCGCTGACATCCCTTGTTATAGACGGATTCTCGGATTTTCTTGCTATTTTATCTATCTCATCTATATATATAATACCACGCTCAGCCTCTTCAATTTCATAGTCGGCCGCCTGAATTAACTTAAGCAAAATATTCTCAACGTCCTCTCCGACATAGCCCGCCTCGGTCAGCGCTGTGGCGTCCGCAATCGCAAAGGGCACGTTGAGCATTTTTGCCAAATTCTGCACAAGGAAAGTTTTTCCGCTGCCTGTGGGACCGACCATAAGTATATTGCTTTTCTGCAGCTCAACGTCATTGGCAATATCCGAATGTTCAATCCTTTTGTAATGGTTGTATACGGCGACAGAAAGGATTTTTTTAGCCTCCTCCTGTCCTATCACATACTCGTCAAGAAACTCCTTTATTTCCTTCGGTTTCGGCAGCTCTCCCATAGCCGATACCGCCGACTCGTACTCCCCTCCCAGTATATTGTTGCACATACTCACACATTCATCACAGATAAACACGCCGGGACCCGAAAGAAGCTTATTAACCTCAT
Source organism: uncultured Lachnospiraceae bacterium (assembly GCA_964634635.1). GTDB lineage: Bacteria > Bacillota > Clostridia > UBA1381 > UBA1381 > Hominilimicola. The sequence goes on along the minus strand of CAZWMB010000013.1, from coordinate 23,697 downwards.
TTTCACTCTTTCCGCAGAAGGAACATCTAAAATGTTTTTTTTCTTCCATAAATTTACTCCTTTTTTACGGAGATATTACTTCCTGGTTATAACCTCGTCAATCAGACCGTATTCCTTTGCCTCCGGCGCTGTCATAAAATTATCGCGCTCCGTGTCCTCGCAAAGCTTTTCATAGGTCTGACCCGTACGCTCCGCTAAAATTTCATTCATTCTTTTCTTTGTATGGACAAGATGGTCGGTATAAATTTTTATATCGGTTGTCTGTCCGCTCAGTCCACCGCCGGAGATAAGCGGCTGGTGAATCATAATCTCGCTGTTCGGCAGCGCGAAACGCTTTCCTTTGGCGCCCGCCGCAAGAAGAAACGCTCCCATACTGGCAGCCATGCCTACACAAATAGTGGATACGTCGCATTTTATATACTGCATCGTATCATAAATAGCCATACCCGCCGTTATAGAACCGCCGGGACTGTCTATATAAAACTGAATATCCTTATCCGGATCCTTCGCCTCCAGGAAAAGCATCTGCGCCACAACAAGGCTTGATGTAGCGTTGTCAACCTGGTCGGCGAGAAATATAATTCTGTCCTCAAGTAATCTTGAATAAATATCGTATGAACGCTCGCCTCTGTTTGTCTGTTCAACGACCATCGGTACCAATGCCATAATAATTTTCCTTTCTGATTTTATGAAATTATCTTACCTCAGCGTTATTTACAATCATATCTATTGTCTTTTGAAGCTCAATTTCACTCTTAAAATTTTCCATATCCTCGTCGCTCAAAACCTCTTTCAGCTCGTCAAGTTCCATACTGTATTTCTTTGACATATCGACAAGGTGCAGCTCCACCTCCTCCGGTCCCGCCTCAATACCCTCGGCGTTCTTTATAGCCTCCAGCACGAGCGTGGCGCTTATCTTATTCTTAGCCTGCTCCGTAAACTGCGCTCTGAATGCTTCCTCGGTCTGATCCGCGTACTGCAAGTACGTGTCCAAATTCATACCTCGGTACGCGAGCCTTTGCGTGAAATCTCCCACAATATCATCAATCTGCTCTTCAAGCATGGCGTCGGGAATATCAAACTCCGCATTCTTAATGACCTTATCTATTACCGCATTCTCTGTTTCGCTCTTAGCGTTGCTCTCGGCAGCCTTCTCAAGCTTCTCGCGTACGTCCGCTCTGAATTCCGACAGCGTGTCAAACTCGCTTACCTCGCTCGCAAAATCATCGTCAAGCTCCGGCAGTTCTCTTTTCTTTATTTCTTTTACCTTTACCTTGAACAGCGCGTCCTTGCCCGCAAGATTTTCCGCGTGGTACTCCTCCGGAAATGTTACGCTGACCTCCACCTCGTCGTCGGTCTTAGCTCCGACAAGCTGCTCCTCAAAGCCCGGAATAAAAGTATTTGAACCGATTTCAAGGTCATAATCCTCTCCCTTGCCGCCTTCAAAAGCGACTCCGTCCGCAAATCCCTCAAAATCAATCACGGCAATATCGCCGTTTTCAAGCGCTCCGTCATCAACGGTAATAATTCTTGCGTTCTTCATCCGCGTAGCCTCTATATCCTTGTCTACGTCTTCATCTGTTACAGTATAGTCAATTTTATCCACTTCTATACCCTTGTAATCACCAAGCCTGACCTCCGGCTTTGTAGTAACAAGAGCGGTGAATATAACCGGCTCTCCCGCTTTTATTTCCTCTACGTCAAGCTCCGGTTTTGCCACGGACTCCACTTCAGCCTCTTTTACCGCCGCATCATACGCCTCGGGCAGAACACTGTTTATAGCCTCGTCATAAAAGACTGCGGGCGTGTAATATTTTTCTATAATCTTTCTGGGCGCCTTGCCCCTTCTATAACCCGGTATATTGAACTTTTTAATGTTTTTTCTGTATACATCGTTAATTGCTCTCTCAAAATCCTCCGAATTTACCTCGAATGTAAGCTTAACAAGATTTTTTTCGATTTGTTCTTTTTTCACTGACATAGTGATGATTTCCTCCTTAAGAAACTTTTTTACATAGCGTATATTATATCACTTATTTTATAAGATTTCAATTCTTTTTTTTAATAATTTACAACTTTTTAATTTTTATTTTATTATGTACTTTATACGGATTTTATACGGATTTTGTACTGTGCCGCTTAACAATATCGCTGATAAAGCCCGATATAATTTCCGTACAGCGTTCAATTGACAGCTTTATATCTCCGGCGGCCCAATCCCTGACTACCGTGCCGTATCCTCCCACAAGCATACGAAGATGCATTTCAAAGCTGTCCTTATCGCCAATATTTTGCAGCGTTTCCTTATCCGACATATATGTTTTTACAACAGCCTCGCGCATCTGTTTCAGAACTTTATCCGCGTCGCCGGTATTAAGCAGCGCCTTGTAAAGCTCCTCGTCCTTGCGCAGAAACTTCATCACCTGCTCCAGGGCGAGACGAGGCTCACGCAGGGAATTTCTGAGAAGCTCGGTATTGAGAGAGCCGAAGAGGTTTTGAAAAATATCCGAATGTATACGCTCCGTTATCTCATCGACCGAGGTGAAATGTCCGTAGAACGTACTGCGGTTAAGGTCGGCGAGATTTACTATATCCGTAACCGTTATCCTGCCGCTGCCCTTTTCCTGCAAAAGCCGCACGTATGCCCGTATTATCGCCTTTTCGGAACGTATAGAGCTCCTGTACTTTTTCTTATGCTTTTCCATTTTTATTCCTCCGTCTTATAAAAATTAAAGCCGCCGTCAGAGCCGACAAGGATGCTGTAATAATTATTACCGGAACTATCGGCGATTTCTTGTACAGCAGGACAAAGCTGCACGCTTTTTCCGTTTCAAAGACAGCGTAGCTGCCGTCCTGCTCACAGTCCTCTACATTCCATTTCCCGTCGTAATACACAGCCGCCGCCGACGCGCCGCCCCTTTTGTCACGAATATGTACTTTCAGCGGGCTGTACGCGCTTTTATTCAGCTCAAATGAGTAAGCGTCGCCGGCTATATAACCGTCGAATTCACGGTTCACGCTGACCTCGAAAAGCTTAACGGTAGTTTCGTCCGCAAACACGCCCTCCACCAAAAGCGCGGGCGGCTCCTCGTCTGTTGAAATCGTGGACGTGGCTCTGTTGTATTCCGCGTTAAAGGTTGTACGACGTATTATAGGCTCCTTTACATCCTTATCCCACGCCGGAATATCCGAGCCGTCGGCGGTAAGCGTCGGTATGTCGCTGTCTGACAGTATCGTACCGTATTCCACGCTCATGGATTTGATTTCCTTATCCTTGTCCTCAAAGCTTACCTTGAAACGGAACAGCGCCAGATCGGATGATTTAGCCTGCAGCAGCGCCCCTATATTTTCCGCGTCATTTTGCGCGAGAGTTTTTATCTGCGGCATATACTTATCATCAGACGCCATATAATATTTGTCAAAATCAAGCTGTGAAAGTCCCGCCGGTATCGATCCGTCCTCGGAATACATATCCTCCGGCGCCGACGCCTCCGCCTTTCCCGAAAGGCTTACTCCGTCTATTCCCGATAAGCCCTCGGATATAAAATAGCATTTCTCAACTGTTCCTGAGGCTATGCCGGCAATCGCGCCCGACTTATCCGTCTCACCGTCCAGACGCGGCAGCGCGTAAGAATTTTTTATATTATTGGCGCTGCCCGCTATACCTCCTATACTGTCCTTGCCGTATACGTCGTTTATCGCGATACAATTCTCAATATCGCCCGCCGACAGACCTGCTGTGCCGCCGGCAAAATTTTCTTTGTCCGCGCGTATTTCCCCCGCGGTCAGGGAATTCCTTATATTGCCTATATCGCTCCTTCCGCATACTCCGCCGGCATATTTATCGGAAGCTGTTATATCCGCGTCGCTTACGCAGGAGTCAATTACCGCCTTAAGTACAGAATCGGCGCTGACCTTTGTACCGTCGGGCAGAGTTATACTGTCTCCCGACCTAACAGCAGACTCAAAGCCTACGCTGCCCGCTATGCCGCCGGCCATTTCCGCCGCGTCAACAGAGACATTGTTTATACAGTAATAAACAAGCGCCGTATCGGCGCTTTCGCCGCCTATAAGTCTTGGCAGCGATATATCTGTACTCTTTAAGCTGCTTATCGCTATTTCTTCGTCATCCTCGGCGGCGTACGCCGTCGCTGTAAAAAGATCAATCGCCGCGCCCATTACAGCCTCAACGTCATATCCTTCCTCAATCTCGCCGTCCGGTACCGCTGTGTAACCCTTCTCCTCCGCATAGTATTCGGACGGTACCGACGCGCCTCCTTGCTGTTCCAAAGCCTTCAGCGACTCAAGAAAGGAGGATATTTTGTCAGACAGATTATTTAATATTTCTTCCAAGCCCGTAACCGCGCTGTCAAGACTTTCAAGCTTATTGCTTACAGATGACGAAACATTGCTTGACATTTTTGACAGCTTGTTAAGCAGCGATTGTATATCGTCATGAGTATCGTCAAGATTTCCGGTAATAACGCTTATATTATGGCTTATCGTGTTCATATTTTTCTGAAGGCTTGACGCGAGATCGGAAAGGTCATCCGTGCCGTCGGTCAAAGCCGTATTAAGATTTTCAATCAGCTCTGAAATATCGTCGCTCTTATCATTAACGTCCTCTACAAGAGTATTGACGCTGTCGAGCGTCGTATTGAGCGAGTCGTCCAAATCCCTGAAGGACTGTTTCACGTCCTCCGACAAATCCGACGCGCTGTCAAGCGCGTCCGTAAGAGAGGACGAAAAACTGTCTCCATCCAAGCCGTTAAGAAAATCCGATAACGAGCCGGACGCGTCTCCAATACGGTCAACCGAGCCGGAGGCGCTGTTCATCATATCCGCGGCCGCATCCGTCAAAGCGTCAAGATTAGAGCGGTGATGCTCCGCCGCATCCGTAATTCCAAGCGTATCCATAAGATCTGACAGGTCGCCGCTGCCTCCTAAAAGCTCCACAGCATACTCAAGTATTTTTTCACGCGCTGTATTTATGTCGTTTTCAAAGATCTCCGCCTGCTTTTCCAGCGCCGCCTTAGCGCTTTCGTACGATAGATCTATATCTGTATACGGTTCAAAACGCCCGCAAATTCCACCGACGCTTCGTCTGCCTGAAACCGTACCGTTATTTATACATTCACGGATTTCTCCGCTCTGCGTACCCGATATGCCTCCCACATTATCTCCAAAGCTATCTCCTCCGACGGCGCCTTCATTGATACATATAACAAGCGCTCCCTCGTTATTGCCGCAAATTCCGCCTACGCCGGATGTACTGTCGGTAGCCTCGGGACATATGGAGCCGCTGTTTTTGCTTAATTTTACGCGTCCCTCATTCATGCCGACTATTCCGCCCACGGCGCTGTCTCCGGTTACCCGGGCGCTGCTCAGGCAGCTGTCAACAAGTCCGTTCATAGAGTTAAATCCTACTATTCCGCCGACCTCAGTAACGCCCTTTACTATACCGGAGTATGAGCAATTTATTATTTTCCCCTGATTATATCCTACCAAGCCTCCCGCCGCGCTTGACTTGTCAGAGCTGTCATTTGCGCTTATATCCGCTCTCTCGAGCATTGACTCGGCACGGCGTTTTATGACGCTTTCAGCGCCGCTGTCAGAGGAAACCTTCAGTGTACCCGTAACATTCAGGTCGAGTATCTGCGCGTCCGAGGTGAGATTGCAGAAAAGTCCTTTATTCGAGCCACCCGCTGACAGCGATATATTCTTTATCGTATGTCCGCCGCCCTCAAATATTCCGCAAAATACCTCTGCCGGCTTCAATTCTATACCGTTCAAATCAATATCATTCTGCAAAACAAATTTTTTATTCTTCGAGTAATCGTCATATACGCATTTCTCCGTAAAGCTGACAAACTCCTGCGCGGTTGAGATTGACTCCGCCCCTTCTGCCGTCGCCCGCGGTAAAAACGATGTACACAGCGTGCATACTGCGGCGGCAGCCGCTGCTCTTTTAAATCTCATTGTTATCGTCCCCCTTGTCCTCCGGCGCCTTCAGCATAGGCGCCTGTTCACTAATCTCGATTTTAGCGTCAATATCGCCTTTGATAACTCCGTAAAATACTCCGTCAACAAATCCGGATACATTGCCGCGTATACGTCCGTTAGCCACCACAACGCCGGAAAGTAAACGGTGAGCCGCCTTTTCCGCATCCGTATCCTCTTTTTTGAAGGAGGTCTTCTCAATAAACCTGTCGCATAAGAGAATTATCTGGGGCAGTACAACCATTACTATTATAATAGAAGTAAGCGTTCCTCTTCCGAGCGTTGTTCCCAGCGAGGATATGATTGCGTTAGTTGACAGCATGCCGATAAGAAAGCCGGCGAATGTCAGAATGGAGCCCGACGTAAGAATTGTCGGAAAGGATTGATTAAGAGCCTCTGACGCCGCCGACTTTCTGTCCATCTCATTTTTCAGCTCAAGGTATCTGTTGGTAAACACAATGGCATAATCTATCGTGGCGCCCATTTGTATGGAGCTTACAACCAGATAGCTAAGAAAATACAGCTTTTCCGAAGTCAGATACGGCACAGAAAAGTTTATCCATACGCTTCCCTGTATCGCAAGCACCAAAAGCGCCGGTATTCCGGCGCTGCGAAAGGTGAACATCAGTATAAGAAGCACCGCCAGAATTGTAATAAGGCTTATCTTTCTGTTATCGCCTCCGAATGAATCGCTCAGGTCGCGGCTGTTTACAGAATCGCTTACCAGAATACACTCATCATAGTAACGCCGCGCGCAGCCGCGGACGTCGTCCAACAGCTGATACGCCTCGTCGCTCTCAATGTCACAGCTGTAAGTAAATACCATACGGCTGTAATTCTCGCCCTCAAGCTGTTCCTTAGCGTCTATAAGCGTATCGTACAGTTCATTGAGGTCGTCTGTCTCCTCCTCGTCAAGATTTATGATACCCAAATCCATTTTTTCATGTATGTACAGAAATAAATCTATAATAGGAACGCTGTAATCATTTACATCGCTGAATATAGCGCTGTACTCATCATGCTCCGCGCCGTACGCCTGAAAAAGCAGACAGGATACGTCATAATCAATATCCATCATACGCGAAAGCTCGCGCGCGTTGATTTTGTCGGTCAGAATATGGTCGTCGTCAATCTCGGTATTGGCGAGTCCGAGCGCGGAGGATATGTATTCATTGCGTTCAATCAGCGATATAAGCTTAGTTTCCCGCTCATAATCTCCCTTCGGCACAATAACCGCCAGCTGATGCTCCGTACCGAATATTTCACTTATTTTGTTCTGAGCTATCGACGCCTCCGTGACCTTTTTCAGCTGCTCGCTGTTTACGTCAAACGCGTAATCACACTTCGCCGAAAATATAACGCCCGCTATAAGAACTCCTATAAATATAACCGGAACAACGTACCTTGTCTTTATAACTATCTCGCACCAACCCTTTATACTCGGCACAAAACTTTTGTGAGCGGTCTTGTCGATAAGCTCCGAAAAACGCAGCAGCAGACCCGGCATAAGCAAAAATACGCACAAAAGACTCAGTATAATTCCCTTACACATTACCAGTCCCAAGTCCGCGCCGATTTTGAGCCGCATTATTATAAGCGCCGCCATTCCCGATATGGTCGTCAGGCTTGACGAGCTGATTTCTATTATCGCCTTTGAAAGCGCCGCGACAATGGCGTCATAGGAATTCTTCGTTTCCTTCTCCTCCGCGAAACGGTGCGACAAAATTATTGAATAGTCTATGGCTAACGCAAGCTGGAGTACAACGGCAACCGATTTTGTTATAAATGATATTTCACCCATCAGATAGTTTGTACCCATATTAAGAAGAGCGGCGGTCGCGAAAACTATCAGATAAACCGGCGCCTCCATAAAGCTCTTTGACGTAAACAGAAGTACAAGAACAATGATTACCGCCGCTACGGCGAGAATAACATTCATCTCCTGTTCAAGCGTCTTCGAGCTGTCATCTATATTGTCGGAATACGCATAATAATCATATCCCCCAAGCTCCGCCTTTATATCGTCCACAATCTCCAGCTCACGGTCAAGGTCGTCATATACATCCAATGTAACTGTAAACAGCGCGGCGGATTGCTTGTAATGGTCCCCGTCGTCCTCAAATTCAACCGACTTCACTCCATCCACGCGTTCCATTCTTTCCTTAAGCCTTTCGGCCTGCTTCTCGGTTATGGTTGTAACCATAATTTTTTCCGTGTCATAGGTTACAAATTCGTCGTCCATAAGCGTCAGTCCCCTGCGCGTTTCCGTATCAGCCGGAAGATACGAGCTTATATCATTATTTATTTGTACCTTAGGTATACAGATAACGCTGAGAAAAAGCGCCGCCGCAAACAAAAAATAGAACGCCCTATGTTTATCGACTATGAAAGACGCTATTTTAATCATTATATCCCCGCCGCCTTTTCTTTCGTGTTCTATATCATTTATGTCCTTCATATATTACCTCAGCCCTAAATAATTTTTACTCTATTATATATTATAAATTCCGTCACTTATTCCGTCAATAGTTAATTTTATATATTTTGTCTATTTTTCGACATATCGTGGGTATTTTGTCTTATTTTGCGCAGGGCGTATTTCTATACATATAAAAGCTGCCGCGTTTGAACGCGGCAGCCGGTATTTACCCTATATCTTATTTACCGTAAATCTTGTAATAGGACTTACTGTGTTTATTTTTTTCGTTTCTTTTCGCCAGCAGAGCATGGTTAAAAGCTATTCCTCCTTCCTCGTCCGCTTTTAAATCGCATACGCCGGTTCTGAGAATAATATCCGCTCCCGGATATTTTTCATTCACCGTATCACAGAACCTTGAGTTTATATCCTGAAATTTTTCTATGAAATCCTTTTCTCCATTCGGCGTCCGGAACGCAAAATGATATATATCCGTTCCGTCCAGATGAGCGCCTATACATTTTTCACTGTCAAAATTATGAGATATTTCACGCGCGTAGGCTAAAAGCACGTTGTCGCCGGCCTCAAAACCAAAGCTGTTGTTAAATTTAAGAAAATGACCTATATCTACATGGATCAGCGTCACCCTTTCACCATTCTCCGCCGCAAGCTTACGTAAACGTCCCAGCTGTATGTAAAATTCCATAATGGAGTAAAGCTCGGTTTTTCTGTCATATTCAACCATCCTTTTCAGCTTGCGCTCATTCTCCGTTTCCCTGTTGGACTGCGATATATACATTGTCATCATTTTGCAGGCCTCGTTAAGCTCCTCGCACTCATCCGGGAGCCATTCCCTGCTTTTGTCAAATCTGGTACAGACAAACATATAAAAAGAATCGTCCATTGTGATATTAGCGTTGTACATTACGGAATACCGCATGTTTTTATCAAACTCACGCTGAAACTTAGGCGAAAATCCTTTTATATTGTCAGGGCATACCAAGAATATCGGCGATTTTTTAAACCAGTCGTGAAACAGCATAATATCGCTGTGTATATAGTACCCGCTCTTTCCGGAATTATTGCGGAAAGACTTATCCCTACACCATTCGTATTTTATAGTGACCTTATCCTCATGTATATTCACCTGCATAATCTGCATCCAGTCAAAGCTAAACTTATCCATCACATAACGCAGGATATTGTATACTGCCGCGTCGCTTGTCTTAGCAAGCGAGGACAGCTCCAAAAATACCTTCATCATGTCCATGGACTCGGGAATTCCATACTCGTCATAGTCATCTCCTCCGGCGTAGTCAAGCGCTCTGCCGTTTTCCTGCGACATCTGCGCCCCGTCGTACACTCTCCAGTGACCCTTTCCGTTCTTTTTGACGACATACAACGCCTTATCGGCTCTTTCAAACATCGTTTTATAGCTCGGCGTCTCTTCAAATCCCGTGCCGAGCGCAACACCCATGCTTACTCCCATGTTTTTTCCGGCTCCGTGCAGCGTATTCACGCCCTCGATGATGTTATCGCATATAGCGGCGATTTCCGCGTCGTCACAATTCTTTAAAAACGCAAAAAATTCATCGCCGCCGTAGCGTCCCACAATGCCGTTATCCGAAACTATTTCTCTTATCGTATTCGCGGTCTGCTCAATAACGGCGTCGCCGTAAAGATGACCGTGAGTGTCATTGACGCTTTTAAAATCATCTATATCTATGACAAGCAGCGCGTAATTTCTCGCCTCAATGTTGTCACGAATATGTTTGTCTATAATCCTGATTGCCGCGCTGCGGTTGTAAACCTTGAGAATCGGATCTATATCAAGACGCTTATTGATTTCCTCCTCACGGTTTTTTTCATCGGATATATCGGTTATAAGTCCGTGTATCTTTATAAGCGCGCCGTTTTTATCATGCTTGAAATACCTGCGCATACGATACCATGTCCATTTATCGCTTCCGGGCAGCTTCATACGCGCGGATAGGGTTTCCTCATCCTCGCTGTACATATGCTCGGATATGAACTTTTGCTCCGCGGGATGCACCGGCAGCTCTGAATTCTCAATTACAAATCTCTTCATTCCATAATCCTCTGTCGGAATGTAGAGCGTAAACGCTCCGCTTGCAACATCATTTTCAAACACAATATTTCCCGCGCCGCTGATAAGCATTGAGTAATGCTCGTTTTCGTTTTTAAGTTCCGACATAAGCTCTGACTCTTCCGTAGTATCGCGGATTATAGCCAAAAAAGCTCCGCCTCCCTCGTCCTTCGCCAATATTTCCGCGTTACGGATTTTCTTGTCCGCCGATACGTATTTATAACTCACGCTTATCTGTTCCGCTTTGCCAATATTGCCAAGCGCTTCCACGACAAACGGTCTGTCCTCCGCGCAGATACCAAACAGCACGGCAGAATCCGGAAAGCTGTTATAATAACATTCATTACCGCACATTATCTCTATTTCCTCCGATACAATTCTTGCTATAACAAGAGCGCACGGAATTTCATTATATTCTTTATCGGAAAAATACTTCCTGCACATGTTCTCCCCCCCTTTAAGTCAATCTCCTTATATTGTCGTTATTATTTTACCATAAAGTAATCCCCTTTGTAAATACATTTATACTAAAAAGGGACGAATTAAATCGTCCCTTAAAGCCAAATATCAATCAATGACAAGCTGAAAAGTTATATCTCCTGAATAATCTGGGACATAATTACCGTAACTTATTCCTCTGTCCTTAAGCTCATCAAGCATTGTGCTGAGATTTTCGGAGTCTATTACATAATAATTGCCCTCACTGCTGTACGAGTACCATTTTATAACATTTTTAACCATGTCGGCATCGTCGGAGGATATTTTTATCGAACCGATTGCCTGGGACTCCCCTCCCGTTGAATTGTCAGTGTGCAGATATCTGCTGTGCGCTATCATGACATCTTCATCCGACGAGGCAAGCGAATAGCCCTCCGCAACATTCGCGCTTTCGACCACAGGCGCTATTTCCAGGCTTTCTCTCTCTCTCGGCAGACTGTAATCATCTCTTTCGTCCACGGTTTTCGCGCCGGATGTGTCATCGGACGACGGCAATTCGTTTTCCTCCACATTCTGTACGGGCGTCCGCGTCTCCGCAGAAGGCTGCGGCGCAACGGCATCGGAAACCTTCGCGGACGATACTGACGGTACGGAAACGCTCAGTGAAACGGCTGCGGTTTTATCCGTGTTATCCGTCGATTTAATGTCGGCATTATCCGGCGACGGACTTGTATTTGTATCGCCTGCTATATTTCCCGCCGCCGTACCGTCCTCGGATGTCTGACCGCTGCCACCCGCATTTACAGCCGGAGTGGGAGAGGCGGCTGAGTCTGTAATATTTACTTTGTCCGTTACGATTGTATCATCTCCGCCGTTCATACGGCCGACAAGGTTTGTTCCGTTTACGGTAAGCGCTGCCACAAGAGCAAAGCACGCGACCGCTGCCGCGTATTTCATTCCGTTCTGACGCATATTTAACATTACGCGTCTGTATATCTTAGCGTCCTCTTTATCCATACGGGTGTTCAGCTTATCCATAAAGTCCGCCGGAACCTTTATCTGCGGGAGAGATTTTACCGTTTCGATTACAGACAACATAAAATCAAGCTCGTCTCGGCAATGCTCGCAATTCGCGGCATGCCCGTTCATTGCCAGCTTTTGTTCATCCGTAAGGTTTTCAAAATTTTTCATGTGTTCCTTAAATTCTATACAATCCATTTAATCTCCCCCTTTCTGTTAAATTCATATTTCATTTTCTTTACAATATATTAGACGCAGCTGTTAAAGAAAAAGTTCCCGTTTATTTATCAAAATTTTCTTTAGGGAATTTCTGGCTCTGCTTATGCGCGATTTTACCGTACCCGGCGGAATATTAAGAACGAGCGCGATATCCTCATAGCTCATTCCCTCTATATCGCACAGAGTTATAACTGTCCGGTATTCCTCCTTCAAAGAGGCGATAGCGTTTCTTACCGCGCTCTGTCTTTCCGTAAGCTCATAGCTTTCCTCCGGCGTCAGGGTTTCATCGCGTATGTCAAGCTCCCTGTTATCCTCCTCGCTTTGCGAAAGACTTGTTACATTTAAATGCTTCTGACGCTTGCGCAGAATATCCGCGCAGACATTGGCGGTTATTCTGTAAAGCCATGTGGTGAATGAGGACTGCTCCTTAAAGGAGTCCATATTTCTGTAAACCTTTATGAATACCTCCTGCGCCGCGTCATAGGCGTCTTCCTTGTCCGACAACATTCCGTACGCTATATTTACAACCTGCGTCTGATACTTTTCAAACAGCATATTAAACGCGTGCCGGCTGCCGCGTTTACACATTTTTATCAGTTCGTTGTCGGTCAAAGCTTTTCACCGCCTTTCCGTAAGCGTATTTAGTTAATATATCAAAAATTGCTTATCCTTTTCATGTACGCGTCATAATAAGCTTTTACATCCGCCATACAGTCGCCGTTGAATTTGTCAAGAAAGGCCTTTGTTATCTCAACCGCGACAACAGCCTCCACCACAACGGCGCACGCCGGTACCGCGCATACGTCCGAACGCTCAACGCTCGCCTTCTGCGGCGATTTATCCGTTATATCAACGGTATTAAGCGGCTTGTACAGTGTCGGTATAGGTTTCATAGCGGCGCTTACGCGTATCGGCTCGCCGTTTGACATTCCGCCCTCTATACCGCCCGCGTTATTGCTTAACCTGTGATAGCCGTCAGCGTCATACACGATTTCATCATGCACCTTAGAGCCATGAGTTTCGCTTACGCCAAATCCCATGCCTATTTCTACGCCCTTGATTGCCTGCACGCTCATAACCGCAAACGCAAGGTTAGCGTCAAGCTTTCTGTCGTAGTGCGCATAGCTGCCGAGTCCCGCCGGAACGCCGGTTACTATCGTTTCGACCACACCTCCTACCGATTCTCCGTCAGCCTTTACTTTATCTATATATTCCATGGCTCTCTTGGCCGCGTCGACGTTTGAAAAGCCCACCGGCGATTTTGATACGCGCTCAAAAAAGCCGTCCGAGTCAATTTTATCCGTATCGCAGACCTCGCCTATGCGCTTGACATGACTTTTAAATTCAATACCAAACGGCTCTGTAACCTGACGCGCAAGCGCGCCTGCCGCTACTCTCGCCGCGGTTTCCCGCGCGCTCGCGCGTTCAAGCACGTTGCGCAAATCGCCGTGGTCATATTTCATTCCTCCCGTAAGGTCGGCGTGGCCGGGACGCGGACGGTCAACGCGCTTTGCGCCGTTCGATTTTTCCGTTCCCATTATATTCTCCCAGTTTACCCAGTCACGGTTATTTATCCGTATCGATATAGGACTTCCCAATGTATAGCCCCCGCGCACTCCGGACAAAATCTCGGCCGTGTCCTTTTCAATACTCATTCTGCCTCCGCGCCCGTAGCCCCGCTGACGCTTGGACAGAGCCTCGTTTATCTTATTCAAATCTATTTTTACGTTTGACGGCATTCCCTCGACAATCAGTGTCAGGCATTTGCCGTGAGTTTCTCCGGCTGTAAAATATCTAAGCATAGTTTATCTCCTTTTTGGTATTTTAAGTATATACCGTTTTATTTTATCACATTTCCGCTTTTTTTTCAAGTTATATACAATATTTTACAAAAAGTTAATAAAAAGGCCACACCGCTTTTACGCGAGTGACCTTATTTATTAACATTTAACTTAAATCAGCTTATTTGGGCTGCTTGCCGATATATGCAAGAATACCGCCGTCTACGTACAAAATATGACCGTTTACAGCGTTTGACGCGTCCGACGCAAGGAATACCGCGGGACCTGTCAGCTCCTCAGCCTGCAGCCATCTGCCCGCAGGAGTTCTGCCGCAGATAAACTGGTCGAACGGGTGCTTTGAGCCGTCCGGCTGAGTTTCCCGCAGCGGCGCTGTCTGCGGAGTCGCTATGTAGCCCGGGCCTATGCCGTTGCACTGAATATTATACTCGCCGTACTCTGAGCAGATATTTCTTGTAAGCATTTTTAATCCGCCCTTAGCGGCAGCGTACGCGGAAACCGTTTCGCGGCCAAGCTCTGACATCATCGAGCAGATGTTTATAATCTTGCCGTGACCCTTTTTAATCATTGACGGAATAACAGCCTTTGACACGATAAACGGCGCGTTAAGGTCAACCTCGATAACCTGTCGAAACTCCTCGGCTGTCATCTCGCACATAGGAATTCTCTTGATTATACCCGCGTTGTTCACGAGAATATCAATAACTCCTACCTCCGCCTCAATCTTCTTAACCATGTCCTGTACCATAGTCTCGTTGGTTACGTCGCACACATAACCCTTGACCTCGATACCGTCAGCCTTGTAGGACGCAAGACCCTTGTCAACCAATTCCTGCTTAATATCGCAGAAAACAATCTTAGCGCCGCTTTTGGCGTATGCCGACGCGATAGCGTAGCCAATGCCGTACGACGCGCCGGTTACAAGCGCAACCTTGCCCTCAAGGCTGAAGTTTAAATAATCACTCATTGGATTTTCCTCCTTGTATTGTTTTGTATTTTAATATTAAATATTAACTTAGATTAGCGGGTCGGGACGATAAATAAGGTGAGAGAAATTACCTTCTATATCCTTGTACCAATACGTCTTTAAACCCTTGGCGTTCTCCGAAACGTCATGTACCTCCTCGACGCGGCTGTCCGCTTTGAGCTTTGCGACTGTCTCGTCAAAAGCCTTTGGCGAAACCGCGAACGCCAGATGTCTTATACCCGCCGATTTTTCAACGTCCGACGGCTTATCGTCCGTAGCTGTTACGAACTCAATCATACTGCCGTCAGGAAACTGTAAGAAATACGTACCCTTGCCGTTATCATAAACAACCCTGCCTCCGTACATTTCCATGTACCAGTCCTTCAGCGCGGCAGTATCTCCGGATACTACCGCGACATGCTCAATACCATATACCATGCTAATCACTTCCCACTATTTTTATATTATAGTAATTATATCATATTTTCACAATAATTTCAACAGCTTTATTAAATAATTTTTACAAAATTTCCCTGCCTTCGGCAGTCATGGAAACCCTATGCGCTTTCATAAAGCCCGCTCTAAAGTCTTCGCAGTACTTCTCCATAGCGTCAAGCACGCTTTTCGGCTTTAAATTGTACGCGCCGCCTATGGCGATACACATTTTCAGGGTCAAGACGCCGTTTTTGTCATCAAGCTTTTCAAGCGAGTAAATATACGGACGTATGTCCGACTCCTTCTCGCCGCTCTTTGTCTTTTTCATTACAATCAGCTCTTTTTGCGACAGCAGCGCGCCGATATCCGCGCCGCCCCCGTACTCCGCCTCGACAATATACTCCGCTCTGTCAAGATCCGCGAGGTCAATTTCCTTCCCCTCCGTCCTTTTCGCTGCGAGAATTTTGTAGCCCGGAGGCAGCGCGGCGTTTATTCTGTCCGTAAGCTCCCGCTCGCTGTAATCGCCGTCAAGCCCAACCTTCATATACTCGCAGTCCGACGTGACGCCAACCGACAGCGGCTGCGCGACCGTCATGACCGGGTGCGGATTAAACCCCTTTGAAAATACAAAATTGATACCCGCCCGTCGTATTGTCCTGTGAAACAGTCTAATAAAATCAAGATGTGAAATGTACTTGACACGCTCATCTCTTGCGTATTTTAATATATAATCACTCATAGCAAACCCCCGCGCCAAAGGACTTAACGCCGCAACCCGCGCACTGCTGACGGCAGTTCGGCGTCGTCCTCCCCGCCTTTGCCTTTTCGTTCTCACGCATAAGAAACTCCTTGGTTACGCCTATATCAATATGCTCCCACGGCAGCGCCTCCTCATAGGAGCGTTCACGAGCCGTGTAAAAGTCCGGATTTATGCCACATTCGTCAAAGGAACGCATCCACGCGTCAAAATCAAAATGCTCTCCCCAACCGTCAAATTTACAGCCGTTTTCAACCGCTCTTATTATAACACCGCAAAGGCGCCTGTCGCCGCGCGCAAAAACGCCCTCAAGGTAGCTTGTCTTATTGTCGTGCCAATTATAGCGTATATGCTTTGATTTTATCGACGATTTAAGCAAATTCTGCTTTTCAATAAGCGTTTTACGAGAGTCCTGCCTCGCCCACTGAAACGCTGTAAACGGCTTTGGAACAAAGCTTGACGTGCTTACGGTTATATTTATATTCTTTGCCCTCTCCTCCCTCGGGATTGCGAAGTACACGTCCAGCGCCTTCCGCGAAAGGTCGGCTATACCGCATACGTCCTCCATGGTTTCCGTTGGCAGTCCTATCATGAAATACAGCTTTACATTCGTCCAGCCGCCGCGAAACAGCAAATCCACGGAATGAATTATATCCTCCTCGTTTATATTCTTATTTATAACATCCCTGAGTCTTTGCGTTCCCGCCTCGGGCGCAAATGTTATTCCGCTCTTTCTTACCTTCTGCACCTTCCCCATAAGCTCCAGCGAAAAACTATCTATACGCAGCGACGGCAGCGACAGACCTATTTTCTTTTCCTCCGTTATGTCCAGCAAGCCGTCTGTCAGGGATTTTAAGCCGCTGAAATCGCTTGTGGACAGTGAGGACAAGGAAATCTCGTCATAGCCGCTGCAAGAAAGCAGCTTGTCCGCCAATTGCAGTAAGGTGTCTGGCTTGCGTTCTCTCAGCGGTCTGTATATGTAGCCTGCCTGACAGAAACGACAGCCCCTGAGACAGCCGCGCATTACCTCAAGCATCACTCTGTCATGCACAATCTCGCCGAACGGAACAATAATGGTTTCGGGCGCGTAGGTACGGTCAAAATCCTTCATTATACGCTTTCTGACGCGCTGTCCGGCGTTGGGATTATTGGGAATGACGCTTTTTACAGTACCGTCCGGATTATAATCGACATCATAAAATGAGGGAACGTACACTCCCTCAATCCTCGCTATTGTTTCAAGATAATCGCGTTTATTTTTTTTACCGGTCTTTTTCCATTTCACATATTCGTCAACGACTTCATGTATAAGCTCCTCTCCCTCGCCTATCATAAAGAAATCGAATATATCCGCAATCGGCTCGGCATTATACGCGCACGGACCGCCTCCGCATATAATAGGAAAGCTTTCATTCCTATCTCTTGAAAGGACAGGCACCTCCGCAAGATTTAACATATTGACAACGTTTGAGTAACACAGCTCATATTGGAGTGTAAAGCCCAGCATGTCAAAATTCGTCACCTCGTCGCCGCTTTCAAGCGCGAAAAGACGTATTCCGTGACGTTTCATCTCCTCTTCCATGTCCGTCCACGGCGCGAATACCCGTTCGCAATAGGTATCGGCACGGTCATTGAGAGTATGATAAAGTATTTTCAGTCCCAGATGCGACATCGCTATCTCGTAGGTGTCGGGAAAGCAAAAGCCGAACCGCACGGACGCCTCCGCCGGATTTTTTATAACCGCGTTAAGCTCGCCGCCTGTATAGCGTGTCGGCTTTGTAACCGCGGACAAGATTTTATCTCGTGTTGTTATCATGCTGATCCACCGTTTTTTCGCCATGCTTTGACGCCTTTTTGTCCTTCCTGTCAACTATAAAGCCGTTAATCTTGTCCACAATACCCGGTACCATGTCTATCAGCTTGCTTACGGCTGTATTGTCGCCGTTCATGGGCAGCAGACGTACGTTTCCGTTGTTTATAACAAGAAACGCCTCCGCTTTGACCGCGGCGCCGCCTCCCATACCTCCGCCAAAGTTCGTATCAGCGCCCTTCTTGCTGTCAAACTCACTTCCTCCGCCGCCGAAACCGAAGCTTACCCTTGAAATAGGTACAATTATGGTTCCGTCCGTCATAGTAACAGGCTCTCCTATAATTGAGTTTACGTCAATCATGCCCTTAAAGCTTGACGCCATTTCCGAAAACATCTCGCTCACCTTGTTATCAGTCATTTTTTTGCATCCTCCTGTTAATTTTTTGTATCTTTAAAAGCAACGCCGCCGCCTTTACTCCCAAAATTATAATATTTATACCGCTTGTGCGTATTGTGCCGCGCAAGCCTGCGCTGACGCGTTCATTGTCAAAATCTCCTTCAATTGACACGTTATGTTCATCAAGGCGAGTATGTTTGTCTATAAAAGCAAGCATGTTGTATGCGGCGGCGTTCGCCGCGCCCACGGCAATGCCTGTATACATGGCGTCCCCTGTACCAAGCCGCAGGGAAATATTCAGCTCGCGTATGCGTATTGATTTTATAAATATATAATTCAGAAGTTCTAAAATATCGTCCCCAAGCTCCGACCGTATTGTACCCGCAAGCTTTACCATGCCTTTAAGCTCAATCTTCTTTTTCTCTTCTTCGACTCCCTTTTCCGCGTCCCTTGACAGCTTCTCTATGTCGTCCCCCAAGGAATATAGCCTGAAGGTTAAAAATGCGTATTTAATTACCGCGGAGCCGCGGTTTTCGTCCCGATTAAAGGAAAAATCAATAACGCAGCTGATTGGAATAAGCAGAAACAGCGTAAACACGGCAATGATTATAAGAATTATATACAGCGCTGTCATAGCCATTCCCCCTTATTTTATTCCTCCGTTTCGTTCTCCTCCGGAAACACGTCGCTTTCGGTATTTATTTCAAGCTGTACGCCCTGCGCGCTGCCGGAGTCAAGTCCGCTTAGGTTTATCGGCGGCAGCTCCTGCGGGTTTTTCAACCCGAAGCAGCGCAAAAAAGTCTCGGTTGTTACATATAATACAGGTCTGCCGGGCGCGTCAAGCTTACCCTTCTCCTCAATCAGTCCGCGCTCGTAAAGTCTGTTTACGCAGCTGTCACTGTTCACGCCGCGTATATGCTCAATCTGTCCCTTTGTTATCGGCTGCTTGTACGCTATTATAGCCAGCGCCTCCATAGCGGCGTTTGACAGCGGCTGCTTTCTTCGCTCTCCTAATATTTCCTGTATGTAGCAATAATATTCCGGACGCGAGCAAATCTGATAGCCTTCGAGTATGTCTATTATACCGAACCCTCTGTGCAGCTGTTCGTACTCAGTCTTAAGCTCGTCCACCGCCCTGTTAACGCTTTCAATGTCCGTGTCCAGCACAACGGCAAGTTTAGCCGCCTCCACCGGCTCGCCCGCCGCGAACAGTATGCCCTCTATCGCGTATTTTATATTATCCATTATTCCTCTCCGTTGTTAAAATAAAATCTCCCTCTGTTTCGTCATAATCGGCGCGGAGCTTGTTCAGCTTTATCATTTCAAGCACGGCGAGAAATGTCGCTATCATTTCCGGCTTTGAATCCTCCGCGCGAAACAGTCCTGTAAACTGTAATCTGCCGTTTTCCTTAAGCCTTTTGCAGATTTTCTCAACCATATCGTCTACCGATACCTTTTCACGTCCCACAATTTTGGAAAACTCACGTTTTTCCGGTTTAGCGTTACGAATTCTGCGCTGTAAAATACTCGAAAAAGCCGAAAGCAGCTCGTCCACATTATACCTGATATTGTATTCCGGTACAGGAAAATCTATTTTTTCCGTTTCACGAAAAACCATATACCTGCTTGAAAACTCGCTTTTTCTCAGTTCCTTGGACGCGTCCTTAAAGCGCCGGTATTCCTCCAGACGCCGCGCAAGCTCCTCCCGCGGGTCCTCCTCGTTGTCCTCCTCCTCGTTTTTCGGAAGCAGCATTTTTGATTTTATATATAAAAGCTGCGACGCCATGACCAGAAACTCGCTTGTGTTATCAAGATTGGCGTCCTCAATACCCTCAATCGCCTCCAGATACTGCGCTGTTATTTCAACGATTGGTATATCGTATATGCTGACCTTATTCTTTTGTATCAGCGCCAGCAATAGGTCCAAAGGACCCTCAAAACCGTCGAGCTTATATAGTATCCCGTCCATATCGCCCTCACAAAATCATCTGTACGGCGCTGTACAGAATATTCAGCATACCGTTCATAACAAAGTTTACTCCTGTTCCAATCACGTTTCCAAATACTCCAAGCAGCGACAGCGCCATAATAAGCAGCATGGAGTACCTTTCATATCTCAGCATAGTGTAATACGCCTTGTCCGGCAGAAACACGCCAAGCGCCTTAGCGCCGTCAAGCGGCGGTATCGGTATAATATTGAATATCATAAAACACAGGTTTCTCACCGCGAAAAGCTGAGCGAAGGTTCCCACGCTTTTTATAATCGCTGTTCCCACATTTATTTTAGAGCATATTACAAATACAAGCGCGTAAACCGCAAGCGCGGCGAACGCCATAATAAAATTCGCAACAGGTCCCGCCGCCGCGGTGAGAGCCATGCCCCGCTTTTGGTTTTTATAATACCGCGGGTCAACCTGTACAGGCTTGGCCCAGCCAAAGCCTGTGAGTATCATAAGCAGCGTACCCACGGGGTCAAGATGCGCAAGAGGGTTCATTGTCAGTCTGCCCTGCGCCTCAGGCGTGGGGTCGCCGAGCTTCTTCGATACCCAGCCGTGGGCAAACTCATGTCCAGTAAGCGCGATAAGCGTTATCGGTACATTTATTATGAGCTGTGCTATATTAAACATAATTTCTCTCCTTAACTGCGGATATTTATATTATATAATTTTTTCCGCAAATTGTAAAGTAAATTTCTTTAAATATTTTTTTTCGCATTTTTTCAGAAAATTCCATATAATATGCTATTTTTTCCCACGACGGGAATTCTGTAAAAAATTGAATAATCCATATCAAAAAAAATCATAATAAGTGCATGGCAAGCAATTAAAGCATTATATACAGGAGGATTTGAGATTATGAAAGCCACAGGAATAGTCAGAAGAATAGACGACTTGGGCAGAGTCGTTATCCCGAAGGAAATTCGCCGCACGATGAGAATTCGCGAAGGAGATCCCTTGGAGATTTACACGGAAAAAGACGGCGAGGTTATATTCAAGAAGTACTCGCCCATAGGCGAGCTTGGAGATTTCGCTTCAAATTACGTAGAAACACTTGCTAAAGCGAGCGGTCACGGAGCTTGTATAACGGACCGCGACAGCGTTATCGCTGTTTCGGGCCTTCCCAAAAAGGAGCTTATGGAAAAACCGGTAAGCTCTGAGCTTGAAAACGTGATGACCGAGAAAATCACCGTCAGCTATAAGGACGGCAAGCCGGTTTCAATAGCCGACGGCGTTGACAAATACAGCGCGGGAGTAGTTGTACCGATAGTTTCAGAGGGAGACACAATAGGCTCCGTTCTGTTTATCCTAAAGGAGGGCGAAACCGCCTCGGAGGTGGAGGAAAAGCTTGCGGAATCCGCCGCCGGTTTTCTGGGTAAGCATATGGAGGGCTGAATTTGATAAGTCAAAAAGAACCGCGGTTCATCATATATGAACACGGTTCTTTTTTGCTTTTATTTGCTTTTATATATCTTTAGTTTTCCCCGCTCCAGTAATCAATCGGGGTCATTTCCGACCACAGAAATACCTTATCGGGAACAAACGAGGCGGAAAAAGTTGTTTCGCCCGCGGCGGACGGTGTAAGAACTTGAACGTTTTCAAGCGCGCCCTCGTCGTCGTACTTTGCCGCGTACAATGCCAGTATATTTACAGAGCTTACGCTTGCGGTAATATTCGCGCCGTCGACACTGATAATTTCACCGTTTCCGTAAACCTTTGCGTTATCGAAAATTATACTTGATTTTGAGCCGGACTTCGCCTGATTATACACCTCGACAGCCGTGATTGACGCGCGTATACCTAATTCGGTATCGGTAAAATTCCTGACATTCAGTCCGCTCTGCGACGCGACGACATTGCCGCTTGAGTCAAGTATGGACAGAGTAAGCGCCGCGCCGCTGCCCGTGCCCACATTTGAGAATTCATATTTAAAGGTGTATGTTTCGCCGATATTGATTTTACCGACGGTTTGAGTTTTTGTATTTTTCCATATAACCTGCGCCTGAGAGCCGGAGGCTGTCAGATACCAGCCTCCTCCGGTGTGCGTTGTAGCGCCCAAGTTCATAAATCTCATAAAGAAACCCGCTGTTGAGTTCTTATCGCTGCTGCCGTCGGCAGGCAGTGAATTTATGGTAACGGTATGCTCGATTGTAAAACCTCCCGAGTAAATTCCTATAGGAAGTGTCGTAAGCACGGAATTTGTACCGTCCGTCTCGTATGTTCTGTTAAGCGCGCTGATTGAGGCGGGCAGAACCGTAATTTCAAACGTTGCCGTCCGCCCCTGATACGTCACTGTAATTGTCTGTGTGCCGAGCGCGCCGCTGTCGCAGTCCGAAAGCTCATAATCCGTTATTATTTCTTCTGTTCCGTCATTATACGCAGCGCTAACGACAAGACCGGTAATGTCAAGCGTCCCTCCCTTATACACCGTAGTGTTTGCCGGCGGAGAAACCACCCTTACAGCCGTAACCTCCTTTACATTCACGGTAAATTCCGCCGTCGCTCCGCGGTATGTTACGGTAATTGTTTGCGCGCCCGGTGTTGAGCTGTCAAGCCCCGAAAGGCTGTACGCGTTTACATTATCCGAGGTTCCGTCAATATAATTTGCGGTTACAACAAGCCCTTCCCTGCTCAGACTTTCGCCGAGTACATATGTAGCTTTCGCGTTTGACGCGTCAACCGTAAGACTATCCACATCAGGCGCGAACAACTCCTCGGCGAGATAAAATCCTATATGCGGCGGCTGGTTGTAAGCCGTCTGCTCCGCAGCCACGCCGCTGCGGTATACGGGATCCTGCATAAGCGTTTTAATTTTGTAATCCGTTTTGATAGTTGTTGTAAATACGCGAAGCTTTGCGCCATCGGTTGTCGGGTAAACAACCTCCTCCCGCCAGTCGCCAAACAAATCCGCCTGAAGCGCGGGATTGGCTTTTGAGCCGTTTATTTCCACGCAGCCATAATTCGACGCGTCAAATATCGACGCCATTGAGCTTCCGTTCCACGACATTATGCTTGTTCCGTCCAGAAGCTCGTCATATAAATCGCCGTCCCAGAATATACGGAAATTCTGAAAAAGTCCTTCTTTTGAACCTAAGGTATAATTTGTTCCGCCGTCTGACATACGCAGCTCATTCTTGGAACTCCAAATCTGATAAAAGCCACCCATACCGATATTTGCCATAACACCTCTGCCGGTATCTCCACTTCCGCCTTCGTGGAAAAGTAATTCACCTGTGTTCGCGTCAATTACGGACATACCGTAATCCATAGTTATTGTTTCGCCGCTGAGAGTGTTCTCGCCGCTGTCCTCGTGGACGGTGAAAAACTCAAATCCG